>NZ_JBLKBZ010000004.1:305947-410982 GCF_047530935.1 Enterobacter sp. 03-F-07-AD-ECC
GGGGGGGCGGTGGGCGGCCGTCAGGCCGCCTTGGGCTTGCTGCGCGACCAGATGAGGTCGTGCGTGTCATTCTCGCCTTCGATCAGGCGGGCATAGACCGTCGCCGGGAATGAAGGATCGTCGATGGCCACCGACAGGTAATCCCGCCCGGCCTCGCTGGTTTTCTTCCACGCCGCGCCGAAGTCGTGGCCGGCCGCTTGCAGGCGGAAGTCCGGGGCGCTTTCGTTCTCGCCCTTGTCGTTGGGAACCAGCTTGACCTTGAAGTTGAGGGTCAGGGTGCGGAGCTGGCCGGTGAAGCCGTCTTTCTCTGCGGTGAAGGTGCCGATGTTAGCCATGATGATTTCTCCTTTCGGGTTGAACAAGGTCGCGCCAGTGCGTCCTTGTTGTGATCCGTCCGGCGGGGATGGGCTGGCCGCACCGCTTGCGGTCGGAACGAAGTGGAGAACCTGGAAGCAAAAATAATTTGTCCCGCGAGGAATGCGCGCAGCGCAGGGGAAATTATTTTTGCTGGAAGGTTGCGGCCATGAAGCCCAAGGCGCAGCCGCGCCACCGCCAGGATTCACAACAAGACAAGGACGTACAGGCCGACCGCTCCCGAATGGAGACATGGCCGACTCGGCATCCCCGCGTGACGGCTTCACCGGCTTGCGCCCTGACGCGGGCCAGGTCAATGCCCCGACGACAAGGCCGGAGCGCCCCTGCCGCAGCTCGCGGCACATGCTTGAGGCGTGGCGTGGAGGCTCCATCGGGCGAGGCCGGGCGGTGTGTCGGTGAACCGTCCTTCGTGACATACAGGCAACGAACCGCCAGCGTCGAGGACGGCACGCTTTCGCACAACCTGCCGCAGCAAGCCGGGGCGTAGCCCCACAAGCCCCGCCCATTGCGGCGGGGCGCAGTCCAAACACCGGCGGCGGGGTGCGCCGCCGCACTTGTGGGCTTCGTGGTTTCTCGCGCACAAGGCCGCGTGTGCGCGGCCCCCGCCGCGCCCGGATTTTTGACCACCAGCCCCAGGGCGGAACGGACTGGGGCTGGCGTGAATGATGGGTTAGTCCTTGGTTTCGATAATCCACCACACGGCACGCGGCAAGGCGCGGCCCGTGATGGGGTGAAAGTCGGTCAGGTCGGCTCGGGCTGTCCAGCCGCGAGGCGGACGGTAGCCGCGCACGTCGCCTTCGCCGTGCCAGCGGCGGGCGCGTACCGTACCGGGGGCATAGGTCGCCGCCATGCGTGGGCGGCTGGTCGTGGTGCGGGTCATTGGGGTTTCTCCTTGCAGCGAAGCGCCCCGGTCGAGGCCGGGGCGCTTGCCTTCCGTGCGGGTCAAGCGGCCAGTGCTTCGGCGGGTTCATCCGCCATTGCCTCGGCATCCTCCGGGGCGTTTTGCTCCGGGCCTTCTTCCTGCACGGCATCCTGCGGGCCTGCGGCCTTGAAGATGGCGGGCATCCAGCCCGTGCCATCGGCCAGCCGCTCGGCCTCGCTGGCAATGTCGGCCTTCTTCAACTTCGCCAGCCGGGTTACAGAATCCGGTGCAAACACGGCCACGGCATCCAGAATCACGGCCTTGGAAACATGCTTGAAGTAGCCTTCTGCGGTCGGCTTCCACCATGCGGCCATGTCGAGGCCCACGGCCTGCGCCAGTTCTGCGCCGCGCTGGTGCGGCGTGGCGCGGGGTGTCACCACGTCCACCGTGGAAGCCACGCACACGGCCAGCAGCCGCACCAGTTCATCTTGCGGCTTCGCCAGCAGCACGGCGAACAGTTCGGCGCTGTCCTCCGGCAAGGCTTCGCCCGCCACCTGTTGCAGTTCGCGCAGCGCCACGGCGGCGGGCGATTCGGGCAAGTCCGGGGCCATGCCTTCCAGCCGGTCTTGCACTTTGAGGCTTACGCCCAGCGGCAAGTCGTGGCCGTAGTGGCTGCCCTGCAAAACGGTCTGCACCATGCCATGCACCACGGCGGCCAGCGCGGCTTGCGGATGCCGGGCGACTTCGATTTGCAGCGCGGCGGTGCGGTGGGCGCTCAACTTCTGCGCCAGCCGGTCGGACATGGCGGCGGCCTTGGGCTGCCTGTCGTCGTCTCCGTCCTCGCCTTCCTCGTCGTTCGCGGCTTCGCCTTCGCCGCCGAAACCCTGCCGAATCCTTTCCAGTGTGCGCAGCGCCTTGGCTTCGGCTTCGCGCATCAGGCCGCGATGAATGACGGCCTCGCCGTTGCGGTCGATGGTGACGATGGCTCCGGCTGCGGCCTTCACGTTCGCGCCGTAGTCTTGCAAGCCATCTTCTAGCGCTTGCAACTGCTCGCCCACGGCTTCGCCTTCCTCCTGCAAGGCATCGGCCTTTTCCTCGTCGTCGGCGTCCAATGCGGCATCCACGGCTTCGGCCAGTTCGTGCATCCGGGCTTGCAGCTTCTCGATGCGTGCGGCTTCGCGCTTGTTCGGTTCGCGGCGCTCCCTCGGGGCGCGTTGGAAGGTGTGCAGGTCGGCATGGGTCGCGCCCGGCGTGGCATCCACCCACGCCCAACCTTCGGCGCGAACATTGGCGGCAATGCCTGCCAGCCGGGTTTGCGCCAGTCGTTCCAGCAGCGCGGCATCGGTCAGATACACGCCCGCATCGCCTTCCGCAAACAGGTCGCGGCGGATGCCACCGCCTGCGGCTTCGTAGGTGTCCAGCCCTACGAACCGCACCAGCGGATGCCGGTAGGCGTCGATTTCGCGCTCGGTCAGGCGTTCGCGCAAGTGGGACGGATGCCGCTGCCACTGCGGGGCATCGTAGAACGCGGCTTCCTGTGCGGCGTGGTCATCGGTGATGGCAAGCGCCATCAACTGATCGAGCGTGACGGCATCGGCGCGATAGTCGGCCATCAGGCGCGGCGACACGTTCGCCAGCTTCAAGCGGCGTTGCACCACCAGCGGCGTGACGCTGAAATCCGCCGCAATGTCCTCGATGGGCCGGCCTTCGGCCACCAGCGCGGCGAATGCCTCGAACTGGTCGGCGGGGTGCATGGCTTCGCGCTGTACGTTCTCGGTGAGGCTGGCCGTGCGGGCGGTGCCATCGGCTACCAGCAGGCAAGGAACCTCCCATTCCTTGCTGATGCGGTGCTTTTTCGCCAGCAGCTTCAACGCGGCGAGGCGACGGCCACCGGCGACGACTTCGTAATGCTCGCCATCGGCGGATGCAATCACGATCAGGTTTTGCAGCAGGCCGACACGCTGGATGGATGCGGCGAGTTCGGGGATGGACATGCGCGGGGTCTTGCGCACGTTGCGGCCCGTGGGGCGCAACA
Source organism: Enterobacter sp. 03-F-07-AD-ECC (assembly GCF_047530935.1). Classification (NCBI taxonomy): domain Bacteria; kingdom Pseudomonadati; phylum Pseudomonadota; class Gammaproteobacteria; order Enterobacterales; family Enterobacteriaceae; genus Enterobacter; species Enterobacter sp. 03-F-07-AD-ECC. The sequence goes on from NZ_JBLKBZ010000004.1 coordinate 309,220, forward strand.
CCAGCCGCGACAGCGGAACCAGAATCAGGTTCTTGGTCGGGTCGGCAGCTTCCAGCGCGGGGGCTTGGATGGCGCGGGCTTCGGTAGTGGTAACGGCGTTCATGGTGTATCTCCAATCAAGTGAAACAAGGGAATGGAGGGGAACCGCCCCTCCGGCGGGTAAAAGATCGGAAGGGTTCAGGCTTTCAACTGGCGCAGGCCATCGGCCAGCATCCAGAGGGCGCGATTGAGGCGCACATCGGAATCAATGCCTTGCACCGGGCGGGTCTGCTGGCGGCGCCCGTTGGCGCTGCGGCCATGCAATCCGCCTTTGGTCAGGTTTTCTTGGGTGCGGTTGAACACGCTCCACAAGTCCGGGCGGCGGTCGTCGAACCGGCGCGGCATCAGGATTTGCGATTCGGTGATGGGCGCTGGCTTGTTGTCGGTGGGGTCGTACTTGAGGGCCAGCGCGGAACGGGCGAACACTTCGGCCTCGCCTTCGTCCAGCGTGATCGCGCGCATGGCATCGCGGGATTCCTTCACCCGCTCGAAGCCGCTCAACACCTCGAAAGCGCCTTCGATGACGGAGCCGGCTACGTCGCCTTTGTGGGGCACGCGCACGTCCGCCACGGTGTCGCCGCAGACAAGACCATTGCTGCACACGAACCGGAACATGCCGGCCAGCATCTGATAGCTGCTGGTGCCGTCATGCGAGTTCAGCAGCACGATTTCGTTAGCCTCCGCGCCGTTGATCTGGCTGGCGTGGCGCAGGCGAATCATGTGTTTCGTGTGCTCGCGCTTGCCTTCATCGCGCACGCGGGTCTGCGTCACCATGAAGGGCTGGAAGCCTTCTTTCCGAAGCTCGGTCAGCACGGCGGCGGTGGGGATGTAGGCGTACCGCTGCGAACGGCTCTCATGCGGGGCGTCCGCGAAGATGGACGGCGCGACACGGTGAATCTGGTCATCGGTCAGCGGGTATTCGCTGCGCAGTGCCGGGGAACGGGAAGCGAAACGGGATGCGAGTTGCATGGTCTTTCTCCTGACAAAAAGAGGTTTGCTGTTCACACCGCACACCGGATTCCTAGATTCGGAGCCCAGCCTTTCAGCTGTTCGGTGCGGTCGGCACGAGGAACCCGGTTAGCCCTGTTGCCACCGTCTTTCCTGAGTTCATCGCCCGCGACGGTCAGGAGCGCGCGAACGGGTGCCGTCAAGGAGGCAAGCGCAGGGTTGGTGCGGCCCGCAGGCGCAGCCGAGGACACGGCCCTGCGTGCCTTGACGGCACACGGGCGCGGGCTACAGTCGCAGACAAGGTGATGAGGTCAGGGAAGACGGCTGGACATGGCAACGGCCATCCCTATGTGCCGAACCGCACGGCAAGCGAAGCGCGCAGGCCCGGATCTAGAAGCCGGGCCGGAGGCGTCAGCCGAGCGGAGCGAGGGAACGATGGAAGCCCGTCAGGGGCGAGACGCCGCAGGCGGCTCGATGCGCAACGCGCACGACAGCGCGACCGGCCATGTCTTCTTGGCCGGGGACGCCCTGACTTCGATGCTCGATGAACATCACGCCCAGGACAGCCCTCATGCACAAGGCATCGAGAAATTGCTTCTGCTGCTGGGACTGCGATTGGCTTCTGGCCGATCCGGCGCAGCCGGTTCGGCGGTCTTCCAGGGGCGCCAAGCATCGCGCGGCGGGGATAGCCCGCAGGGCTTTCCCCTGGAGGCAAGCGAAGCGCCGCGGGCGCGAAGGCATCGGCATCGGGCGCAGCAAAAAGAATGGCGCGTCGCCCGAAAGGACGACGCGCCGGGTTGTTAGCGCGATCAGCTCGTCGCCGGCGACACCATCGCTTCAAGCTGCTCTATGACGCCCGGCTTAACGAAGACGCAAGGCTGGTTGGCCTCGATCGGCACGTTGAACACCTTGGCGAACACATGATGCTTCAGGTGCGCCAGCCGGCCCGTGCGATAAGCCTGCTCGGGCTTCAGGCGGCCACCCGGCGAGCCGCTGCGCTGCGGGTCGCATTCGACTAGCGCGACGAAACCATCGTCGGCCAGCTTCTGGTGCTCGGGGCATAGGCCCCAGCCCGTCTTCGTATGGTGCTCCATGCTTGCACGCAGGCGCTTGTCGAGCAGGATGGTGCCGGTATCGAACGCTTTGCCGCAGACCAGGCAAACGTGCTGTTCGAGGGAAACATGTGATTTATCGTTCATGACGATCTCCGGTTACACAGGCGGAATTGCCCGGAACCGTCACCAGCACGGCGCAGCGCAAGCGGTCAGGGGTCAAGGACGGCCGGGAGGCCGCAAGCGTGCTTGCACGCGCAGCCCTTGACGGCGAGAACGCCGTGATACGGTGAAGGGAACAGCAAGACCGCCTCACACCACCACCTACGCACACCTGTCTTCAGCAAGCGCAGGCCCGCGAGGGCCGTAGCTGCGCCACCGGGCGCAGCAAAAAAGGGGCCGCAGCCCCCCTGTGTCAGATCAGGCCACGCTCAGCGAATGACGTAGTGGCCTCGCCGCCGACGACGATGTGATCCAGCGTGCGCACGTCCACCAGCGCCAGGGCTTCCTTGAGGCGTTGGGTCAGCAGCTTGTCCGCCTGGCTCGGCTCGGAATTGCCGCTCGGATGATTGTGCGAAAAGATCACGGCCGCTGCGTTGTGTTGCAGTGCCGTTTTCACGACTTCGCGCGGATACACCGATGCCTGGTCGATGGTGCCGCGAAACATCTCCACGTATTCGATCAGACGGTTCTGGCTGTCGAGGAACAGCGTAGCGAAAACCTCATGCTCGAAGTTGGCCAGCTTGGTGCGCAGGTAGTCCTTGACCAGCGCCGGCGAAGTGAACAGCGTCCCGCGCGGAGTTTTCTGGTCGATAACGTACCGCGCAGCTTCCAGAATTTGGTCGGCAGTCGCCGGCAGATAGCGCCCCTGGTCGTCACGCACCAGCAGCGAGGAATCGAGAGACAGAGAAAGTTGCGACATGATCATGCTCCGGTTGCTCGGGCGGAATTGCCCGGAACCGGCCTCAGCACGGCGCAGCGCAAGCGGTCAGGGGTCAGCGACGGCCGCCAGGACGCAAGCGCGCAAGGCGCGCGCAGCCCTTGACGGCGAGAACGCCGTGATACGGTGAAGGGAACAGCAAGACCGCCCACACCCCGCCCGCAGAGACGACGGATGGGCAAGCGCAGCGCGCAGGCCCACAGGGCCGGAGGCGTCAGGGATCAAAGCCGGATGGCCATGACTCGGTACGAGGCATGGGGCGTAGCCCGCGAGCCCGACGGCGGAACGCCGGGACGCTCTTTTGTCGCTAAGTTCCTATGAAATGTGGAGCTTCAACTCGCGATCTATAGGTAACGACGTGACCACACGCATTTAGAGCATCGTCAGCAGGTTGGAGATGAAAATTGCTTTGTCCATAGAGCCGTCGATTCAGTCAAGAACCGCTGTTGCGCAGTCAGCGCTTCCCTCAAATCATTGCCCAAATCGTGGTGCCCCTGACTCAATAGTTCTGCCATCACGGACTCGGCGATTTGCGAACCCCGGGGGAATGCCAAAAGCGTGCCTTCGGCCAGTACAGGCGGGAACTCCATGTTCGAACCAGAACCTACCAAGCTCTTCACAGTCCATAGCATCTGTCCGGCCAAATCCTTGGGGAGCAATACCAGATGAAATCCATCGAGCAGCCATTGCACAGTCAAATGGTTGAGCTGGTAGAGATAGAGTTTCGAGGCGAGGTGAATGCGCGCGCCAATGCGCTTAGCGACATGCACGGCGCCCGCAAGATGGTGAGATCCGCCACTGTTGTCAAGGAACAAACGGCCATCCCAAGCTCGCACGCTAAACGTGTCGGAGCCACGTCCGTGCAGTAGCCGAATTTCGCCATGAGAACAAAGCTCTTTTAAGCTCGCATCATCCAGTCCGAGCGGGGGCTTTCCTTTTCTGGCATATCGATTCTGCTCATCAATATAGTAGGCACCAAAGACATCCACACTTTCGTGTGGCATATCTGCCGACTTGCTTGCGGAGATGCCCTCTATATCGCTTGCGTCGCATTCAAAGTGAGGCACCATCGTCACTTGCACTAGCGATCCATGAGGACTTTGGAAAGCCTCCTTAGCGCCCGAGGCTAAGCCCGAAAATCGGCTCCGCAAAGTAAAGTTGCTGCGATTAAGATTGTCCAGGATGTCCCATCGACGGCGTGAGTCATCAAAAATCTTCGATTTTGCGGTGTTGAGGAGCACATTTTTTCCTGCCGACTCCTTGAGCCCCAATAGCTCACGCCAAGCTTCACACCGCTTCCGTACAAGCGCCGGCGGTCGATTCCAAAATCTTCGCCACCACGGCCATGTGTGGAGTTCAAGCACAGAAATTGGAAACTCAGAGAGCGACATCGCATGCATAGGTTGCAAGTACCTGGTAGTTAGGCAAGCGCAGGCCCGCAAGGCCGGAGGCGTCAGGAATCAAAGCCGGGTGGCCGCGACTCGGCATGAGGCGCGGGGCGCAGCCCGCGAGTCCGACGGCGGAACGCCGGGACGCTCATAACGTAGGCGGCAGAAAGCCAATGAACAGCACGTCACGCTCAAACTGCCCGCTCAACTCTCTTGCTCTTCGGGGTACTCTGCTTGAGGAATTGATACCCAGCCATCGCGGGTAATGCCCGCCCCAATGCGGAGATTCTTGCTTTCGGTTGCCGCCCAGTGCCCACCCCGGTGCAATACAGCGCGAATTACGGACTTCCGCGGGTGATCCTCATCGGCTTTGGCAGAACTGCAAATGGCATTCCAGGTATGCTTGTCCGGCATGCTGTCCAATCGTGGACCAACCAGTTGATCCAGAATTTCAGTCGAGACATTGTGTCGCCCGCCATGATGAGGCACCTGGAAATACCGAATGCCTGGCAACGCGAGTCCGGCAAAAGGCGCGTAGTCAATAACCTCTTGCAGCGCTTCACGCCCGGCATCGCCAGTAAGCATGACACGATGACCGTTCAGAACAGCCGACTGGACCACACTCATTTCATTTTCACGGCTGGTAGGCTCCGGCGGAAAATATTCCTCGCCCCACAGGGACTTGATGTAGGCGGTCGCGGCCTTCACCACCCGGAATATGCTGCTCAGCGCGCTATCCAAAGCACTTTCTTCAACAGCTTCCGGTGTCTTCGCGGAGTCCACGATCAGGTCGAAGTAGCGATCTAGTGTGGGTGCCATCACCATGAAGGGACCGATGTTCTGCCCCTGAAGAGGGGCATGGATTGGAATTCCCTTCTCCACCGCAAGATCCTCAAGAATTGCCGTGGCATCGTAGATGGAGCGCAATTTCCGTCTCAGTGCTTCAACTGATTCATAGGTCTCGAATCGATCAATCAACTGATCTGCATAGATCCACGGCCTGTTGATCCAGAGATTTTTGACTGTGCATTGCTCCAGGACTTTTCGCAGCCCATTGGCGTGATCGCGATCGGGGTGTGTGAGGATCACATGGTCGATGACTGTTGTTCCATAGTACGTCTTCAGGTGCTCGACGAGCTGATCTCCCGTATCCAGATACCCACCGTCAACGACGTGCACGCCCTCTGTGCCATTCACCGAATAGCGTAGCGTGATTGCATCCCCGCTTTTCGCTGTTTCGACGCCAAGAAAATCGATCTCGAAGTAGTCAGCCATACATCCCTTTCGTTTTATGCCAAGAAAGTGCCGGCGGCTTTGCCTTTACCAGCGATCCACCGCACACCTGAGTCCTGTCGGAGTCCATACCAACGACACGGCGGGAAGGCCGCCAGCATCCTCGGCGATGCCGCGCAACGTATTTCGGTCTATGCCCGAATGTGCGCCGCCTTTCGGGTGGCTATGCCAAGTGCCGATGAAGGCCAGATACCCCAAAGAGGTTCCATTCGCTGTGCGCAAATTTTGAACAAGCCCATTCGTCCCAAGGACGAAGCGGGCGGCCTCCCGAATGCTGTCAGGCGGCGCATCCACGAGGCCAGCAATGGTGATGGTTCGATTCTCAAACGAGATACGACCGACCAAGGCTCCACCTGTTTCCAGAGCGCCCCAGCGCAGCGCATCAGCATGGATCGCTTGCACGACAGGGTGCAGAATCCGAATGTTCCAGCCACCATCGTCTGCTACGTTGAGCACAGTGGTCGGGCCGAGGCTGGTGCTGGTCCATGCCATGCCGAGGCCTTCGGTATCCGAGACCCCGGCGCAAAGCGTCGCCTCCTTCGGGAGTCCGCCAACGAGCCAGCGTTCCAGTTGCAGGCCAGCTAATGAAGCAGAACGCGAAACAACGGCATCGGACATTGGCATCGTCAGTGAACGGCAGTTGTCGCCCACAAAAATACGCGTCGGCTCAGACGTATCGCCAGCAATCGACGCCCGCAGTTCCGGCACAAACCGACAGCACTCGAACAAGAATGCCGTAAGATCGTCAACCCGACCGGCGCGACCAGGCCCTTCAAGCAAAACCGCGACACAGCGCCCCTGGCCATACATGACGATCCGTGCCAACCGCGCAGGGGATTGGTTCAGCGCCGTTGATTGCGTTTCTGCGGCCAACACCTGAAGTGAGGCTGTCGCATCCACGATGAGGGCCGCATCCTGCGGAACGGTTGCAGCAAACTGCGCAGCATCGACCAAGAGAGTCACTGCGTCGGTGTCGAACGCTTGCGATTGAAGATGCGACAGCGACTCAAAGGCCGTCTTCATCAGCGCCGACTTCCGAGGTGGGACCAGCACCGATGCCCGCTCAATGAGTGCATGCCGGGCCGCGTTGTGAGGCGACATGGACTCGTTATCGACGAAGGTCATTGAGCCGAAACCCGCTCGCCCCAGTTGCATCGCGATTTTCGACCCCACGCTTCCGCAGCCGAGCAAGACCAGCGGCTGCGATGTGGCCGCAGATGGAATGCCGGACGTTCTTGCCAGCAGTTCGGGAGACAACGCATGTGCGTGAAAAGCCGGGTGAACCGTGGCGTTTCGCTCCAGGAGCGATTGAGCGTTGAGTTCATAGCGCACCACGTAGGGCAATACCTCGATACTTCTCCCCGGTGAGCCCACAAGCGACGCTGGCCTTTGAACAGTCAGAATCACAATCGCATACAAGCCATGCGTCCAGCCACGCGAGTCTTGCTGCATATCCAGAATCGAACGTCCATAGTAGCCGTCCAAGCCTTGAGCCAAAGCGTCACGATCGACGCCGAGTTCCGCTGCTCGATCAAGCAACGTCGCGAGATCGACAACCGTCTCGGGTTGATAGTGGCCGACCACATGCGGGTTGCCGTCGGTTATTGGAGCCCGCGCAATGAAGGCTGCGGTATGGCCATTTCCCCATTTACCCAACTTGTCGTTGTGAACCTCCTGATAGAACACAGGATCGACTTGAGCAGTCAGTTCGGCATTGACGATGGCGTATAGCCCGCCATCAATCGTCACGTAGCCTGCGGGAACCACCAAAATCGTGCCGTCAGCGGGAGCGGCGGCCGCGACATTCTCGGCACTGAATACAAGGGTCGAAGGACAACTGTCTCGACGAGTCGGCTCCCACCCCTGTTCAAGGTCCAGCAACGTCCCGGCTGCGGCCTTGTGCAACCAAACGATCAACTGATCGACGATGGCGTCCAGACCAAACCGATGCAGCAGCTCGTCCAACGATCCCTCGAACAGACAAGGCGAGACCAACTCGCCTTCGCGATGAGGATTGATGTGCGGCAAGTTGAGTGGGAAGTCCGCACGCAAGAAAGGCTTGGGTGCAGACATGGGCCAGTCACTGCCGAATACCAGAACGCATGTCTCGACCGAGCGCACTCCGGTCCCGGATACGCCATTGCGCCGAGACCTGCTCGGCAATTCAACAGCAACATCGACTTCAATCTGCGTCGATTCACCACTTTTCCTTGGCTCGCCAACGCGGACAAGGCCCCTGTGCCGCTGAAGTTGATGCAGTGCGTCCGCGATGGTGCCCGTCATGATGCCCCGTGTGGCATGGGCGCGCGCGCGGAGGTCACCACGGCAGCGGCCTTCGATCCGGACTCCTTCTTCGAGGGAGGTTGCACACCCTGAGCGGTTACGGTGAAAACGAGGGGCTCCACGGATTTTTCGCTCGGATATTCGCCCGTGCAGTAAAAGTCGCCTTTTACTTCGTCCACGATTGCTACGTATTCACGCTTTGCGCGGATGCAGGGCGGATCGCTGTCGTCGTCTGCGATCGGCTTGCAACTGGCGACGATGACGGCGCCGTCACGGGTCTGCGAAAGCGCCTTGCGAGCATCAGCATCGAGCTTGGCTTTTTCACGGTAGTCGGACCAGCTGTCATAGGACAGCGAATGCCAGGAACAATGATGAGGCGCCTGCATGATGTCGTACTCAAGCACATCTGCTTCAGCCTTGTGGCGTTGCCACTGGCGGTTCCAGATGAACACCTCAGCATCGCCACCAGTAAGGAATTTCGCACCATCCGGCGTCTGCGCGTCAGCCGCCAACGTGATGTTCAGAATAACGCTGGACTGGTTCTTGACCAGGCACTCTTCCTCTTCCTCGTCATCCTGGGCGTCCAGTGGAGCCAAAAGAAACGCAGAAAAGAATGCGGAACTCTTGCCATTGATCGTTGAAAAGCGCGTGTCCACCTTCCGCACAATCGAAGTGAGATCATCGGTTTTTCCGTCGATGTCCTCGCCCATGATCTGAATGCGGTCACCGTTCCCGACGGCGAAATTCTTGTCACGGTTCAGTTGCACGCGCCGACGCGCCTCCGTGTTGAATGCCTTGGCGTCGTCGCTCAAGGTGTGCGTCTTGCTGGCGCGTCGAAACACGATCGGGGACGACCACATCTCGCGGATCACGATTTTCTTGTCCTTGTCGTCCTTCTTGTCGTCCGGGTACTTGTCGAGTGGCCCTAGGTAGAAGTGTCGCTTCAACCCTCGGCAATGGTCTTGATCCGGGTGGCTCAGCAGGAACGCATCGACATACGGCCTGCCGTTCTCATCCTTCTTCAGTCGTTCGCGCAAATCCTTGGCGACATCGCGCGCCTCCCCGTCAGGGTCGTCGGCGTCTTGCCTGATGTTTACGTCGATCAGCAGAGTCGTCGCGTCGAGATCGCCGAACTTGATGAGGGTCATGTCCCCGTTGTCGACGGGAAAAAACGTGATGGTTGTAGGCACTGGGGTCTCCGGGTAGACGACCGAAGGATGATCGCGTATAGTTAATGTACGACGATTTTTTATATCCGTCTACTTTTTAGGCGTGACTGATGCAAAAACCTTCCTTTCCTGCCGCCGAACCTGCTGAGCCTAAGGGGCTAAGTTGGGGGCTGGAGAGCAGACTTCAATTCATCGATTTCCGTCTGCGCTGGGAGCGGCGCATCAACCGGATGGATCTCACCGAGCACTTTGGTATTTCGGTCCCGCAGGCATCGCTGGACATTTCCAAGTACATGGAGTTGGCGCCGAGCAACCTGACTTACGACCGCAGCTCCAAGACCTACACGGCAGCGCAGAGTTTTCACCCGCTTTACCAACGAAGCTCGGCGCAACGCTATCTAGCAGAACTGCTAGCGACAAAGATGGGAATTGTCGAGCCGACGGCCAGCTTCATCGGCTCCGCGCCGGAGACAGATTGGGCCCCGTCCCCTTGGCGCACGATCAATGAGCAGACCGTCGAAGCAGTGGTGCGCGCAATCCGCCAGCAGGAATCCATTCTGGTGAGCTACCAGTCCATGACGTCGTTGGATGAATCGGTTCGCTTGCTGTCTCCCCACGCCCTTGGCAATGACGGTTTTCGCTGGCACATGCGCGCGTTTTGCCACAAGCGCCAGCGCTTCAGCGATTTCGTCCTTGCTCGAATCCTGCGCATCGATGGCTTCGAGGCGACCCAAGTGGACTCCAACCAAGATTCGCATTGGCAAACTGTATTGACGCTGGTACTTGCACCGCATCCCGATTTGCCTGCAGCCAAGAAACGAGTCTTAGAGTTGGACTACGGCATGGAAGATGGAGAGGTCAAACTTCCATGCCGCCAAGCGTTTCTGTACTACACGCTGAGACGTTTGGGTTTGCATACCAAGGAAGCACCCGACCCTCTCGCGCAGCAGATCACTTTAAAGAACCGCGATGAAATTCAACCCTATATTGATGCCTTGTCGGCCCAAAGCTGAACGCCCATGACAACTATTTTTGAACTGGTCAAAGACCCCTATGAGCGCAAGGCGCGCGTAATCCCAGGACTTCTTGTAGCGTTACCGCTGCTCGTTCCTTTGTTGTGCGTCTACGGCGCAAAGCACCCGGTACTTACAGGCGTGATCGGCTTGCTTGGTGGCTGCGGTGCCATTTATGCGCTTGCGAGCGTAGCTCGCGGGCGCGGGAAGAAGCTTGAAGAGATCCTGGTTGCAAGGTGGGGCGGTATGCCGACAACCATCGCGTTACGCCATCGCGACAAGTTTCTCGATGGTGTCAGCAAGCAGCGCTACCACACGGCGATCACGGCCAAGCTGGGCATCGCCATGCCAACGGCAGAAGAAGAATCAGCAAGCCCTGACAAGGCAGACGACATCTACATCGGTGCCACTAAGCGGCTTCGCGAACTCACGCGTTCCAACAAGCAGCTCTTGCTGAAAGAGAACATCGCCTACGGATTTCACCGCAATATGCTGGCAATGAAGCCTGCCGGCATCGTGTCGTGCCTCCTGGGCATCGTCTACGGATTGCTGATTGCAAAGATTCTGCAGGTAGTACCTCCTCATTTTAACCTAGAGCACCTTGCCGATCCGGGGCTTGCCGCAGGCTTGACACTGCTCATTTCGCTGGCATTACTTGCCGCTTGGCTGCTGTATTTCGATCAGGGCGCGGTCAGACGGATGGGGTTCGTCTATGCAGAACGCTTGTTTGAGTGCTTGCCGTCTTTGCCTTCTTCGGCCCCGCGGAAAAGAGCCTCAAAACCGACTACGGACTGAGATTCAATGCTCTTTGCAAATAGGCGCGTAACTCCGCAGGAATGCTTGCCTATCGGCTGACTTCCGACGGGGGATGGTCACGCCTCTTGGCTGGCAGCCGCGTGATTGCGATGCAGGTCCGAAACCACCGCGATCAATCTGTTGATCGGTTCAGCCAGCCGCTTCGGCAAGACGCGATGCTGGGTATGGGTTTTCAAGTCGGCGATCCAGCGATGCGCAACCCACACGTCTTCTTCAGGGTGGTGGTTGTCTACGCCGTTGCAATACTTGTAGCCAACGAGCGAATCAGTGTGCGACAGCAGGATGCGCGCCATCGTCATGTGGAAGCGATGGGCCTGGAGATCCGCCGGGCCTTTGGGACGCGGCAGGGTCAGTCGTAGGCATCGCTGGCCGTTGAACTCGCTCCAGTCGGGGCCAACGACTTGTCCCGCGCGTTCCAGCATCTTGCGCGACTGTTCGTTCTTGCCATTGACCAAGGCAACGGCGACCGTACCCTTCGGGTACTCCAGCTTTTCGGCGAGCAGGTTCATCCAGCGCACCAACTTGTTCAGGGTCTCATCGTCGGCAAACACAAGGAACTGATGGCGCTGCTCGTCGTCCAGAAACGCCGGCAATTGCGCGTAGAGGGGGTACAGCAGGTCGTGGAGATAGATGTAGGTCTGCCGGCGTCCTTGCTCGTGGCTCCGCGTGGTCGCAGTCAATACCTGCCGTGCCCACTCGGGCGTGAGTTCGTCCAGCGTCATCTCGGTGATGTCGATGGAGATGAGCGGGAATCCGAGCGACTTCCCGATAAGAGCCTTGCGCCCGTCGAAGGCGTGGCCGAGTTCGATTTCAACGCCGCCCAGCACCATCGGTTCAGCCTGGACCGGGGGGCCGAGCACGGCAACGTCGAGCCGGAATTTGCTGCCGAATGGCGTCTCCAGGGGATGCTCGGTTGCCACCTGGTCGGCGCCGAGCAACAAGTTGCCTTCCAGCGGATAGTCCGACGCATCCATATCCTTGAACGCCCACGGCATCGCAAGCCCGGCATTCAAACGTCGTGAGAGTTCGGCCGCGACAAGTTCTTTCGCCCGCCGGTGTTCAGGACTTTCCTGCACGGCGCGCCATCGGCTGGCTTCTTCATCGTCGAAGTGCGCTTTGGGGTTAAAGGTGTGCTGGGCAGGAAGTACGCGGAAATGGGATCGCCGACGCAGCTTCCCGCTTTCAAAGGAGGGGCTGACCCATGTCACCATCTGGCGCTCTGCGCCTGGAGACACCAAGGGCCACAGCTTGCGCGCATGTTCCCGGCTGCGAACGTCGCGCGCGGCAATCGTGGTCTGGAAAATCCCTTTTCGAGAGAAGACAACGATCGCCTCGTCCATTCCTGTCTCTCACTTACGGCGATACGGCCGCTAATTTCGTGGTGCCATCCAGCTTGCGGTGAATCAGCGATACCAGCGTCAGGATGTCCAGTGCGTCCTGTTCGGACATGGGCCAATTCGTCTTGGGCGCATGGGCCAGCGGATTGCGCACGGCGCCAAATAAGCCGATCAGCAGGTTGGCAAAGCCTTTCTGCTCGCTCTTTTCGGACTCGGTGGTGAGCGGTCCCAAGGCGAGAACGGGTTGCTGGCCTGCGAATGCCTTGTTCACCAAGTCCGCGCCGTCGCCGTTCAGGCCCGACAGCAGGCGAATCCGCTCCGCAACACCTTTCGTTGCCTCGAACACGGCATGGAAGTAGTTTTCCTCCAGCAACTCGGCGCGGCAGTAGTTCAGCACTTCCGCATGGACGACGCGGCTTTCCAGTGCGGCCTTGAGTCGTCCCGCGCGGGCGCGGGCGGCATCAAGCGTCGTGGCCTTATCGGCGTGAGCAACCTTGCCGTCATCGCGCACGTAGAAACCGGAGAAGGCAAGGACGACATTGAGTTCGTCGCGCCGCCAAGCGAACGTCGCGGGATCGCGGGCGTAGTTCACCGGGTTCATCGCGCGGTTGATGAACATGATGAGATGGTTGCCGATCTGGTGGTGGTTCTGCGCACCGGCCAGCGCATTGAACAACCGCTTCCACTTTGTCATGCCGGGCGACGTGTCGGCAACCTCGATTTCCTGCAGCAGCCGCTCGATCTGTGTACCGCTCAGACCGCGTTCGGTATCGGCGAGCACGCGGCAGGCGGCTTCAAGATGCTGTGAGTTGAAAGGGGTAATTCGCGTCGCCAATGCCTGTCTCCCTCGTCAGGCATCAGATGATGGCCTGCAGGCCCTTGTCGGCGATGACGTTGAGCAGTTTGAGCGCTGGCCCCGTGGGATGGGTTTCGCCTTGTTCCCACTTGCGCACGGTCGAGGCCGACGTGTGTAGATGAAGAGCGAACACCGGCTGGCTAAACTTCAAGGCTTCACGCAGCCGCTTGATATCGAAAGCACTGAACTCCCGCACCGGCGGCGGGCAGATTGCGTCGAACTCGCGCATCGTTACCTTGCCGATCGCTCCCGCTTCGTGGAGCGCGGCCAGATCGCCACGCAGGGATTCAATGATCTTGCTCACAATGCACCTCCAATAACACGCCTGACTGCAACGCCTTCGACAATGCTTCGGCGGACAGTTCCAGGAACACCTTGCCGGCGAATTGCAGTGCCTTCTTCTCGTCCTGCGTAATGTTCGCCTTGTCGCTCTTGGGGAACCCATGCAGGAACACATAGCGGCTGCCGATCCGGGCCGACAATAACGTGCGGTAGCCGCCACTCTTGCCACCACCAGGGCGGGCAACCCGTTTCTTGTAAAGGAAGCCGCCCAAGTCCGCGTCAATCAGACCGCTTTCCATCTCCTGAACCGCTTTGCACAAGGCGGCATCGGACAGCTTTTCGCCCGCCTGCCACCGCGCAAAATCCTTTCGTTTGAGGATGCGCGTCATCTTGACCTTCAAACTATACCCGAAACGGGCACACTTTTCCAGTGCTTAGTACGATACGCAGGCGGTGATGGCCACTGAGCCAATTGTCGTAGCGGTGATACGACAATTGGGGCGGCAAGGTGGATTGCTGGCCTCTGATCATGCGGTCACCTCTTTCGGTTCTTGATGCATGCTGACGACCGACTTGCGTCGATTCGCCACCAGTTCGGCGGCTTCCCGCACGGGCTTGTCCTCGGTGTGGACGTAGCGCATGAACATCACCACGGTCTTGTGCGCCGTCAGGGCCATGCCGACCTTGACCGGGATACCCGAATTGGCAATGTCGGTCGCCGAGCGGTGGCGGATGCCGTGCGTCCCCACATGCGTTGCCCCCGCCGCTTTGAGCGCACGGCTCCAGCCGCCGTAATACTCGCCCGTGGTCAGGTGTTGCCCTGGATGGCGCGGCGACGGCAGGACGTAAGGATTGCCTTCCTGCCTCGGCGCCGTCGAAAGCAGCCGGTAGGCTTCCTCGCTGATGGGCTTGGACATACCGCCGGTCTTGCTGTCAGGCCAGACGACGCGGCGGTTTTCCAGATCGATCCATTCCCATTTGAGCGAGACGATTTCGCCACGGCGGCCGGCAAACTCGAATTGCAGGCGGATCGCCAACGGGATGACGTAGTTCTCCAGCCCCTCGGCCTCGATCTTGTCGAGCTGCCGGAAAAGTTTTCCCATGTCCTCGTCGCTGATAAGGTGGGTGGACTTGCCGGCAGGGAACATTGGGACATGGCGGCAGGGATTGGTGCCGTCAGGCCGATAGCCCCACACCTCAGCCAAATTGAACATCTTGCGCAGGATGCTGAACGCCTTGTTCGCCTCGGTCTGCTTGTAGGAAAGCTTTTCCATCAGTCCGGCAATGTCAGGCCGCTTCACGTCGTGGACCTTCTTGCGGCCCAACAACGGGATGATGCAGCGGTCGATGACACCTTGATAGCCGACTCGGGTGCTGGGCTTGTTGCGCTTCTTGGAGTGGTCCTCCATGAACTTCTTGCACAACTCTTCGACGGTGGGCGCTTTGCGTGCTTCCGTCTTGGCTGCGCCGGGATCACCACCCCGGCGTACCTGGGCCAGCCATTCTTGCGCGAGCGAACGGGCCTGTTCGACGGTCAGTTCCCCGTACTGACCCAAGGCGGGCTTGCGGCGCTCGCCAGCGTTCGTCCGGTACTGGAGCATGAACACCTTGCGGCCCGACGGGGTAATCTTGCACAAGAAGCCGGGAACCAACGTATCCCGGAGTTCGACGGCCTGCGCCTGGGGGTGTGCCGCATCGACAGCGGACTTGGTGAGTTTGATTTTTGCCATGATGACTCCTTGGAAAGACCCGGTTCCCAGGAGCCTTCTAGGGGCCAGTAGAGGGAAAGTCAGGTCAAGTTTCGGAAAGCACCGGCATATGATGAACTCGCCTAAGTCATTGATAAACCTGCTGTATCAAGCCTTGGCGTAGTCCAGCGCAGTACCGGGCTGGAGTCATGGTGAAATAAAAAAGCCGGGTATGGCGGCTTCGCCATACCCGGCCTACGTTACTACATCAACACGATTACTGGTATTCGCTCATTGGTACGCAGGAGCAGAACAGATTACGGTCACCGTAGACGTCATCAAGACGTTTCACGGTTGGCCAGTATTTGTTTGCCACACCGGCCGGGAAGACCGCCAGTTCACGGCTGTAACCGTGATTCCATTCCGCCACCATTTCATGCTGCGTGTGCGGCGCATTGACCAGCGGGTTGTCTTCCAGCGTCCATTCGCCGTCCTGCACGCGGTCGATCTCCATGCGGATGGCCAGCATCGCATCAATAAAGCGGTCCAGCTCGGCTTTGCTCTCGGACTCCGTTGGCTCCACCATCAGCGTACCCGCAACCGGGAACGACATGGTTGGCGCATGGAATCCATAGTCGATAAGACGTTTGGCAATATCCAGCTCGCTAATGCCGGTCTGCTCTTTCAGCGGACGAATATCCAGAATGCACTCGTGCGCCACGCGGCCATCACGACCGGTGTAGAGCACCGGATAGGCTGACTTGAGGCGGGTCGCGATGTAGTTAGCGTTCAGGATCGCCACCTGGCTTGCCTTCTTCAGCCCTTCCGCGCCCATCATGCGGATGTACATCCAGCTGATTGGCAGGATAGAGGCGCTACCAAACGGTGCCGCTGACACCGCGCCCTGACGGGTCAGCATCCCTTCTATCTGCACCACGCTATGGCCTGGAACAAACGGTGCCAGGTGCGCTTTCACGCCGATTGGCCCCATACCCGGGCCGCCACCGCCGTGCGGAATGCAGAAGGTTTTATGCAGGTTCAGGTGCGAAACGTCCGCGCCGATGAAGCCCGGCGAGGTGATGCCCACCTGCGCATTCATGTTCGCACCGTCGAGATAGACCTGGCCGCCAAACTGATGCACCACTTCACACACTTCACGTATGGTCTCTTCGTACACGCCGTGAGTCGACGGGTAGGTCACCATGATGCAGGAGAGCTTATCGCCCGCCTGTTCGGCTTTCGCACGCAGGTCAGCGAGGTCAATGTTGCCGTTCTTATCGCACGCCACCACGACCACTTCCATCCCCGCCATCTGGGCGGAGGCCGGGTTGGTGCCGTGGGCAGAGCTTGGGATCAGGCAGATATCACGGTGGCCTTCGTTACGGCTCTCGTGATAGTGGCGGATCGCCAGCAGACCGGCGTACTCACCCTGCGCACCTGAGTTTGGCTGCATGCAGAGCGCGTCATAACCCGTCAGTTTCACCAGCCAGTCGGAGAGCTGGTTGATCATCAGGTGATACCCTTCCGCCTGTTCGGCAGGGCAGAACGGGTGCAGCTCGGCAAACTCAGGCCAGGTGATAGGGATCATCTCCGCCGCCGCGTTCAGCTTCATGGTGCAGGAACCCAGCGGGATCATCGCCTGGTTCAGCGCCAGATCCTTGCGCTCCAGAGAGTGCATGTAACGCATCATCTCGGTTTCGCTGTGGTAGCGGTTAAAGACCGGGTGCGTCAGGATCGCATCGTTACGCAGCATGCTTTCCTGAATTGAACGGCTGTCGAGCGCGACCTCTTTGTCCAGCGTATCAATATCCAGACCGTGCGCGTCGCCCAGCAACACGTTAAACAGGTTGACGATATCTACACGGGTGGTGGATTCATCGAGGGTGATGCCGACCGCGTTATGGATGTCGCTGCGCAGGTTGATTTGCGCCGCATCAGCACGCGCCAGCACCGCCGCTTTGTCCGCCACTTCAACGCACAGGGTGTCGAAGTAGTGAGCGTGACGCAGTTTGAGGCCTTTCTGCTGCAGAGCGCAGGCCAGAATATCGGCCAGACGGTGAATGCGGCTGGCGATGCGTTTCAGGCCAACCGGACCATGGAACACCGCATACAGGCTGGCAATGTTAGCCAGCAGAACCTGCGAGGTACAAATGTTGGAGTTCGCTTTCTCGCGGCGGATATGCTGCTCACGCGTCTGCATCGCCATGCGCAGCGCAGTGTTACCGGCAGCGTCTTTTGACACACCGATAATACGGCCAGGCATGGAGCGTTTGAATTCATCTTTTGCCGCAAAGAATGCCGCGTGCGGGCCGCCGTAGCCCATCGGCACGCCGAAGCGCTGCGCAGAGCCGAAGACGATATCCGCACCCTGTTTGCCAGGCGCCGTCAACAGTACCAGTGCCATAAAATCAGCGGCGACGCTGACAACGACTTTGCGGGATTTGAGTTCGGTCATCAGCGCGCTGTAGTCATGCACTTCGCCGGTGGTGCCCACCTGCTGTAGCAGCACGCCAAAGACATCCTGGTGATCCAGTACTTTGTCGGCATCGTCGACAATCACGTCGAAGCCAAAGGTTTCCGCACGAGTGCGTACCACATCCAGCGTCTGCGGATGAACATCCGCCGCCACGAAGAAGCGGTTGGCGTTTTTCAGCTTGCTCACGCGTTTCGCCATTGCCATGGCTTCTGCCGCGGCGGTCGCTTCATCCAGCAGAGACGCAGAGGCGATGTCGAGACCGGTCAGATCCAGGGTCACCTGCTGGAAGTTCAACAGCGCTTCCAGACGGCCCTGGGACACTTCCGGCTGATAGGGGGTATACGCGGTATACCAGCCCGGGTTTTCCAGCATGTTGCGCAGGATCACCGGCGGTAACTGCACGTTGGTATAACCCATGCCAATGTAAGACTTATAGCGCTTGTTAAGGGCTGCAATGGCCTTTAATTCTGCCAGCGCAGCAAATTCAGTCGTCGCCTCGCCCACCTGTGGTGGCGTGGCAAGCTGGATGTCTTTTGGCACGATCTGGCCGATCAGTGCGTCTAATGAATCCGCGCCAACTGTCTTCAGCATCTCCTGCTGTTGCTGAGCATCCGGCCCTATGTGACGTTCAATGAAGGCGCCACGGTTTTCAAGCTGGCTTAAAGTCTGTGTCATGAGCGATGGTTCCTGAAACGTGCAGTGAATATAAGTTCCCTCTCCCACCGGGAGAGGGTTAGGGTGAGGGGAAGATGGGCACCCTCACCCCTGTCCTCTCCCGAAGGGAGAGGGATAATGGCTTACTCGTCTTCTAACAGGGCTTCGTATGCGGTGGCATCCAGCAGCGCAGCAACCTGTGATTCGTCGCTGGCTTTGATCTTGAAGATCCAGCCGCCTTCATACGGTTCGCTGTTGACCAGTTCCGGGGAGTCGCTCAGCGCGTCGTTGACGGCAATGATTTCGCCGCTCACCGGTGCATAGATATCGGATGCCGCCTTAACAGATTCCGCGACAGCGCAGTCATCGCCCGCGCTAACGGTCGCGCCCACTTCCGGCAGGTCAACAAACACCATGTCGCCCAGCAGCTCTTGCGCGTGCTCGGTGATCCCAACGGTATAAGAGCCGTCCGCCTCTTTGCGCAGCCACTCGTGTTCTTTGCTGTATTTCAGTTCTGCTGGCACATTGCTCATTGAAGTTCTCCTGATAAAAATGATTAGGCGACCGGCTTACCGGCGCGAACAAAAATCGGTTTGGTCACGTGGACCGGCATTTCGCGGTTGCGGATCTGTACCACCGCCGTTTCGCCAATGCCGGCCGGCACGCGTGCCAGTGCAATACTGTAGCCCAGCGTCGGGGAGAAGGTACCGCTGGTGATCACGCCTTCACGCGGATTGCCGTCTGCATCGGTAAAACGTACCGGCAGTTCGCCGCGCAGCACGCCTTTTTCCTTCATCACCAGGCCAACCAGCTGTTCAGTGCCCTTTTCGCGCTGCATCTCCAGCGCTTCACGGCCAATAAATTCGCGGTCAGCCGGTTCCCACGCGATGGTCCAGCCCATGTTAGCGGCCAGTGGAGAGACGCTTTCGTCCATCTCCTGACCATAAAGGTTCATGCCCGCTTCCAGACGCAGCGTATCGCGCGCGCCCAGTCCTGCTGGATTGACGCCCGCTTCCACCAGCGCACGCCAGAAGTCGGCGGCTTTTTCATTCGGCATGGCAATTTCATAGCCCGCTTCACCGGTATAGCCGGTGGTGGCGATAAACAGATCGCCCGCCTGCACGCCGAAGAACGGCTTCATGCCAGCGGTGGCTTCACGCTGCTCGTTGTTGAACAGCGTGGCGGCTTTCGCCTGCGCGTTCGGCCCCTGCACGGCGATCAGCGACAGATCATCACGGACGGTGATGTCGATGGCATACGGTTCAGCGTGTTGGGTAATCCAGGAGAGGTCTTTTTCGCGGGTGGCGGAGTTTACAACGAGGCGGAAGAAATCTTCAGTGAAGTAGTAGACGATAAGGTCGTCAATCACGCCGCCAGAGGCATTTAGCATGCCGGTATAGAGCGCTTTACCTGGCGTCTTCAGTTTTGCGACGTCGTTTGCCAGCAGATAACGCAAAAACTCCCGGGTGCGGCTACCGCGCAGGTCGACAATTGTCATGTGGGAGACGTCGAACATACCGGCATCGGTACGCACTGCGTGGTGTTCATCAATCTGGGAGCCGTAATGCAGCGGCATCATCCAGCCATGAAAGTCCACCATACGTGCACCGCATAACACGTGTTGTTCGTACAAAGGAGTCTGTTGAGCCATCTTTTCCTCGTTGAAAAATTCACCGTGAATCCCGGTATCGGCCCCGTCATTCGGCGCCGACGCAAACGTTCTCTTTTACCTGAACTTACCACCGAAACCGACGGTTAACCATAAGGTAAAACAGGTCATCACATTAGCTTATGACCAAAAAACGCTGAAAAGCCTACAGAGTTATTCACTAGTAAAATGCGATTCAACCCGCATAAAATTAACAACGATCTAACAATATTTAGCACATGGTGATATTTCATGCGGAAAAACGGGCCAAATTTCCGTAACGTAAAAATAGCCAGATTAGATTATCTAATGCGAAAAATGGCGTGAAATTAGATTATTTCAAACGAGGATATTTACCCGGCGCAGAGGCCGGGTAAATAAAGTGTGACGGGGATCGAGATTAACGTAACCAGTCGGGAAGATCGTTAAGACCCATCGCCTGACGAAGGAGTTGAGGTTTTACGCCCGGAAGGGTGTCGGCCAGTTTCAGGCCGATGTCGCGCAGCAGTTTTTTCGCCGGATTTGCCCCGGCAAACAGCTCGCGGAAGCCCTGCATGCCTGCCAGCATCACCGCCGCGCTGTGCTTGCGGCTGCGTTCGTAGCGACGCAGGTAGAGATGCTGGCCGATGTCTTTACCTTCGCGGTGCAGACGGCGCAGCTCATTCACCAGCTCTGCCGCATCCATAAAGCCAAGGTTAACTCCCTGTCCGGCCAGCGGATGAATGGTATGCGCCGCGTCACCCACCAGCGCGAGACGGTGCGCCGCAAACTGGCGCGCGTAGCGGCCGGTCAACGGGAATACCAGGCGTTCGCTCTCAAGGGTGCACAGACCAAGACGGTTATCAAACGCCATGCATAGCGCCTGATTAAACGCCTCTGGCGTCGCCTCGCGCATCAGCTGTGCTTTTTCCGGCACCAGAGACCAGACGATCGAGCACAGGTGCGGATCGCTCAGCGGCAGAAATGCCAGAATACCGTCGTTATGGAAAATCTGGCGCGCAACGCCGCCGTGCGGCTCTTCAGTACGGATGGTTGCTACCAGCGCATGATGACGATAATCCCAGAAGGTCAGGGGAATATCCGCCTTGTTACGCAGCCACGAGTTTGCGCCATCCGCGCCCACCACCAGCCGCGCGGTGAGCATGTCGCCGCTCTGCAGGGTGAGAAACGCTTCGTTTTCGCCCCATGCCACCTGCTGGATTTGCGCGGGCGCCATCAGGTTGATATCGCTGCAGGATTGCGCTTTTTGCCATAACGCATGGTGAATGACGGCATTTTCGATGATATGACCCAGATGGCTATAGCCCATGCTTTCATCATCAAACGCGATATGGCCAAAGCTGTCTTTGTCCCACACTTCCATTCCGTGATAGCAACTGGCACGCTGCGCCACGATATCTGACCAGACGCCAAGGCGCGTCAGTAGTTTTTCGCTGGCGGCATTGATTGCCGAGACGCGCAGTTCCGGCGGCGCATCGTGCGCAACGGGCTGAGGCAGATTTTGCTCCAGCACGGCCACGCGCAGACCGCTGCCCTGTAAACCACAGGCCAGCGCCAGCCCTACCATTCCGCCGCCCACAATGGCGACATCAACATTTTGCACGATGATAACTCCTTAACGCGCGACCCAACCAAGGGTCCGCTGCGCCAGCACGTCACGTGCCGGAATGAATAATTCCATCGCCATCAGCCCAAGGTTGCGGCCTGCAACCAGCGGTGCCCAGCGATTGGCAAACAGATGTACCAGGCCATCGGTGACGCCGATAGTCGCTTCTTTATCGGCCCGGCGTCGCTTCTGATAATGGCTGAGCACCGGATACGCGCCGCAATCTTTTTGCTCATGCCACGCCTGAGACAGAGTCTCTGCCAGGCTCATTACGTCGCGTAGCCCAAGGTTGAAGCCTTGCCCGGCGATTGGGTGCAACGTCTGCGCGGCATTGCCGACCAGCGCCACGCGATGGGAGATGGACTGAGATGCCGTGGTCAGCGACAGCGGGTAAACAGCGCGTTTTCCCGCATGGGTAATACGCCCCAGCCGCCAGCCAAAGGCTTTTTGCAGTTCGGTACAGAAACGGTCGTCGGACCAGGCCTCAACGTCAGCCGCTTTATCCTGAGGATGGCACCACACCAGCGAGCAGCGTCCGTTTGACATCGGCAGCATGGCCAGCGGGCCGTGCTGAGTGAAACGTTCAAACGCCCTGCCGTTGTGTTCTCCCGCCGTAGAAACGTTAGCAATAACGGCGACCTGTCCGTAAGACTGGGCGCGCCATTCCACGCCGCACTGGGTGCCAAGCGCAGAACGTGAACCATCGGCGGCGACCAGAAGCTGGCCATCCAGAACCGTGCCGTTTTCCAGCGTCACGCTGACCGCCGCTTCGCTGCGGCTGAAGCTGGCGACGCGTGCCGGGCAATGGAGCGTTACACTCGGGGCATCCTGCAATAAACGGAACAGACGCAGCCCGACGTCGTGAAGTTCAACCACCCGACCTAAGGCATCAATGCGGTAATCCTGCGCATCCAGCGTCACAAACCCGGCATGGCCACGATCGCTGACGTGAACGGTGTTAATTGCCGTCGCACAATCCGCAATCGCCTGCCAGATGCCAATTCGAGCGAGCTGCTGGCAGGTCCCCTGAGCCAGGGCAATGGCGCGGGCATCAAACCCGGGATGGTCGGACGCCTCTGGCGCCACGGCCTCCACCAGATGGACCGGAAGTTGCCCTTTCGTCAAATGCGAGATGGCCAGCGCCAGCGTAGCTCCCGTCATCCCCCCACCAACGATAATCACGCTCATGGGCGTGCCGCTGCCATCAGCGCCTCAATGTCATCGGCGTTTTTTACCACGCCCGCGGTCAGGTTTTCGTTACCGGTTTCGGTGATGACAATGTCATCTTCGATGCGAATACCAATTCCACGGTACGCTTCCGGCACGTCGGCATCCGGCGCAATGTAGAGCCCCGGTTCAACGGTCAGCACCATACCCGGCTCCAGCACGCGAGAACGTTCTGAACCATACGCACCCACATCATGCACATCCAGCCCCAGCCAGTGGCTCAGGCCGTGCATAAAGTAGGGGCGATGCGCATTTTCAGCAATCAGGGTATCCACATCACCGTTCAGAATCCCGAGCCTTACGAGGCCAGTAATCATGATGCGCACCACTTCGCCGGTTACTTCCTGGATGGAGGTGCCGGGGCGATAGAGCTTCAGCGCGGTTTCAAGAGATTCAAGAACGATGTCATAAATTTCGCGCTGCGCGGGGGTGAACTTACCGTTCACCGGGAACGTACGGGTGATGTCGCCCGCATAGCCCTGATATTCACAGCCTGCATCAATCAGCACCAGATCGCCGTCACGCAGTTCACTTTCGTTTTCGGTGTAGTGCAGAATGCAGCCGTTTTCACCGCCGCCGACAATGGTGTTGTAAGAGGGATAACGCGCGCCGTGGCGGTTGAATTCGTGGTGAATCTCGCCTTCCAGCTGATATTCAAACAGGCCGGGATGGCACTTCTCCATCGCCCTTGTGTGTGCCAGCGCGCTGATTTCGCCTGCACGACGCATCACGTCCAGCTCTTCCTGCGATTTAAACAGGCGCATCTCGTGGACCACCGGGCGCCAGTCCGTCAGCGTGGCCGGGGCGGAGAGATTCTGCCGGGAGCCTTTACGCAGCTTATCCAGCGCGGTGAAGACTATCTCATCGGCGTACGCATACTCACCCTGCGCGTGGTAAAGCACATCCAGCCCGTTCAGCAACTGATAGAGCTGCTGGTTGATTTCGCTGAACGCCAGCGCACGGTCCACACCCAGTTTCGCGGGCGCGGCCTCTTGCCCCAGGCGGCGACCAAACCAGATCTCCGCGGTGAGATCCCGTACGCGGTTGAAAATCACGCTGTGGTTGTGGGTGTCATTGCTCTTGATCAGCACCAGTACCGCCTCCGGTTCATTGAACCCGGTGAAGTACCAGAAATCGCTGTTCTGGCGATAGGGGTATTCACTGTCGGCACTGCGCGTCACTTCGGGCGCGGCAAAAATCAGCGCAGCGCTTCCGGGCTGCATTTTTGCCAGCAGCGCCTGACGACGACGGGAATACTCTTGATGCGAGATAACCATGACACCCTCCTGTGCGTTATTTTTCTTAATGTAAGGTTGGCTTACGAACTTCCGGTGCGGTTGGCTGCGAGCGGGTGAAGTTATCGTGGCACAGCAGTGCCGCCACGCGAACGTACTCGATAATCTCTTCGAGAGACATCTCCAGCTCTTCCTGATCTTCTTCTTCGTCGTAACCCAGCTGCGCGATGTTACGCAGATCGTCGATCGCTTCACCCGCTTCGCCGGTCACTTTATCAAGCTTAGGCTGCGTTACGCCCAGCCCCAACAGATAGTGGTTTACCCAACCGGCCAGCGCATCGGCGCGATCGAACACGCTGACATCGTCGCCTTCAGGCAGATAAAGCTGAAAAAGGAAGCCATCGTCCTCCAGCGAATCGCTGATTGCCGAGTGCATTTTTCGCAGCGCTTCCGCCAGTTCATGACCAAACGCCAGCCCTTCGTTCGTCAGGTCGTGGATCAGCGGCTGCCATGAGCTGTCGCTGTTTCCGCCGCATAGCATGCCACTGATCAGACCGTGCATTTCGGCAGGGGTTAAACCCACACCCTGCTGGTTCAGTAACTGGTTTAAATCGTTGTAACCAGGCATTTCGTTCTGTATAGACATGAGCTTTCGTCATCAAAGGGAGGAATATTCATGATATGCTACCACTTTGGACCCTGGTGATACCAGAAAAGGGCTTGTATCTTCACATCAGGGTAGCTATAGTGTCGCCCCTTCGCAGCCCCTGGGGCAGTAAGCGAAGGCAGCGCAGTCAATCAGCAGGAAGGTGGCATGTCTGCACAACCCGTCGATCTCCAGATTTTTGGCCGTTCACTGCGAGTGAATTGTCCTCCTGAACAAAGGGATGCTTTGAATCAGGCTGCGGACGATTTGAATCAGCGGTTGCAAGATCTTAAAGAACGCACTAGAGTCACAAATACTGAGCAGCTGGTTTTTATCGCCGCGTTGAACATCAGCTATGAACTGACTCAGGAAAAAGCGAAGACCCGCGACTACGCGGCAAGCATGGAGCAGCGCATTAAAATGCTCCAGCAGACCATAGAACAGGCGTTGCTTGATCAAGGTCGCAATCCCGAAAGACCGGGACCAAAGTTTGAATAACACTTCTCAGTTGACTATGGTAGAGTAACTTTGAAGACAAAATTTCTCTGAGATGTTCGCAAGCGGGCCAGTCCCCTGAGCCGATATTTCATACCACAAGAATGTGGCGCTCCATGGTTGGTGAGCATGCTCGGTTCGTCCGAGAAGCCTTAAAACCATGACGACACATTCACCTTGAACCAAGGGTTCAAGGGTTACAGCCTGCGGCGGCATCTCGGAGATTCCCTCACTCTTCTTCTACCACTACCATGACTCAATTCCCTGAAGTTTGTGCCTCACGCCAGGATATTCGTCAACTCATTCGACAACGTCGCCGGGCGTTAACCCCTGAACAGCAAGCGTATTTTGCCCAGCAGGCCGCGGCACGCATGATGGCGTATCCGCCTGTAGTAATGGCGCATACCGTCGCGCTGTTTCTCTCTTTTGATGGTGAGCTTGATACGCAGCCACTCATTGAACAACTCTGGCGAGCCGGAAAGCGGGTTTATCTGCCGGTGCTGCATCCCTTTAGCGCAGGGAACCTGCTGTTTCTGCACTACCACCCGTACAGCGAACTGGTTGTGAATCGTCTGAAAATCACCGAGCCGAAGCTGGATGTGCGCGACGTGCTACCGCTGTCACAGCTGGACGTGCTGATTACGCCGCTGGTGGCGTTTGATGAACAGGGCCAGCGTTTAGGAATGGGCGGGGGGTTCTATGACAGAACGTTGCAAAACTGGCAGCAGTACGGGTTGCAGCCGGTGGGTTATGCGCATGATTGCCAGGCGGTAGACGCCTTGCCGGTCGAGAAGTGGGATGTGCCGTTGCCGGCGGTGGTGACGCCATCGAAGTTGTGGGAATGGTGAAACAGGCGTGCAGCCTGATGCCCTCACCCCAGCCCTCTCCCACCGGGAGAGGGAGAAAACATAAAAAACGGTAACTATCGTTACCGTTTTGCATTTACCTCACACCCTCAGTACAGCAGACGCGCGCGAATCGTCCCCGGAATGGCCTTCATGCTCTGCAGCGCTTTCTCGGCCACATCTTCATCTGCTTCGATATCAATAACCACATAGCCCATCTGCGAGTTGGTTTGCAGATACTGCGCGGCAATGTTGACGCTCTGCTCAGCAAAGATCTGGTTGATGGCGGTCAGCACGCCCGGACGGTTTTCGTGAATGTGCAGCAGACGACGGCCACCGTGCAGCGGCAGCGACACTTCCGGGAAGTTAACGGCAGAGAGCGTTGAACCGTTATCGGAGTATTTGCTCAGTTTACCCGCCACTTCCAGACCGATATTCTCCTGCGCTTCCTGAGTAGAGCCACCGATGTGTGGCGTCAGGATCACGTTGTCGAACTCGCACAGCGGAGAGTTAAATGGATCGCTGTTGGTTGCAGGCTCCGTCGGGAAGACGTCGATAGCCGCCCCCGCCAGATGCTTACGCTTCAGGGCATCGCACAGCGCGGGAATGTCGACAACCGTACCGCGTGCGGCGTTGATCAGCAGGGAACCCGGCTTCATCAGCGCCAGCTCTTCCGCGCCCATCATGTTTTTGGTTGAGGCGTTTTCCGGCACATGCAGGCTTACCACGTCGCTCATGTTCAGCAGGTCAGAAAGATGTTGAACCTGAGTGGCGTTCCCCAGAGGCAGTTTGCTTTCAATGTCGTAGAAGTAAACATGCATGCCCAGGGATTCAGCCAGGATACCCAGTTGGGTACCAATGTGGCCGTAACCAATGATACCCAGTTTTTTACCGCGCGCTTCATAAGAGCCCGCGGCCAGTTTGTTCCACACGCCGCGGTGGGCTTTGGCGTTGGCTTCCGGAATACCGCGCAGCAGCAGCAGCAGTTCGCCAATCACCAGCTCCGCCACGGAACGGGTGTTGGAGAACGGGGCGTTGAAGACCGGGATACCGCGTTTTGCGGCAGCATTCAGGTCAACCTGGTTGGTACCGATGCAGAAACAGCCGATAGCGACCAGCTTTTCCGCCGCAGCAATAACATCTTCAGTCAGGTGAGTACGGGATCGCAGGCCGATGAAGTGGGCATCACGGATGGACGCTTTCAGCTCTTCAGTATCCAGCGCGCCTTTGTGAAATTCGATGTTGGTGTAACCTGCCGCGCGAAGGCTATCGAGTGCTTTTTGATGCACGCCTTCTACTAGCAGGAATTTAATCTTGTCTTTCTCCAGTGATACCTTTGCCATTTACCCGACCCTGTTTTTTTGTCTGAACTGATGTTGTGCTGGATTGAAATCCTCTTAGCCAACATATCAAAAAAAACTATTGCAGCAATATGAACGTTTGCGTCGGCACTCTGAAGAAAAGTCATACAGCGCAAAATAGCAGAGTAAAATGCTGTAAATATTTGTGAATGCGGAAGGTTCAGCAAGAGAGGGGCAAAAAACGTGACACAAGTCACCGAATTTAGCTTTTCAAAATTTTTTTAGCGGGGGGAGTACTCCCCCCGTCAGATCATTTTACGATGGTTTTCACGCCATCAGCCGTGCCGATCAGCGCAACATCCGCGCCACGGTTGGCGAATAACCCTACTGTTACCACGCCCGGAATGCCGTTGATGGCGTTTTCGAGCGCGATCGCATCGAGAATTTCCAGGCCATGAACATCGAGGATCACGTTGCCGTTATCGGTGACCACACCCTGACGGTATTCAGGACGTCCGCCCAGTTTTACCAGCTCACGTGCCACGGCGCTGCGCGCCATTGGGATCACTTCAACCGGAAGCGGGAATTTACCCAGAATATCAACCTGCTTGGAGGCATCCGCGATACAGATAAATTTATCGGCCACGGAGGCGATGATCTTTTCACGCGTCAGCGCTGCGCCGCCGCCTTTGATCATCTGCATATGCCCGTTGATTTCATCCGCGCCATCAACGTAGATCCCCAGACGGTCCACTTCGTTCAGATCGAAAACGGTAATGCCGAGGCTTTTCAGCTTTTCCGTGGAAGCATCGGAGCTCGAAACCGCGCCCTCGATCTGCCCCTTCATCGTGCCCAGCGCATCGATAAAGTGTGCCGCCGTAGATCCCGTACCCACACCGACGATAGTACCCGGTTGCACGTACTGGAGCGCGGCCCATCCTACTGCTTTTTTCAGTTCATCCTGCGTCATGATCGTTTTGCCTGTGGTATGAAAACTTAGGGCGCATTATAGAACACGTGAGGTGGAATTCGTCTGCCACAAAGGGAAAATTGTGTCATAGTGCAGATTAAGCAAAATTAAGGAGTAAGCCAGAGCAATGAAACGTCCGGACTACAGAACACTACAGGCACTTGATGCAGTTATTCGTGAACGCGGTTTTGAGCGCGCAGCGCAAAAGCTGTGTATTACTCAGTCCGCCGTATCACAGCGTATCAAACAGCTTGAAAACATGTTCGGGCAGCCACTGCTGGTGCGTACCGTGCCACCGCGTCCAACAGAGCAAGGACAAAAGCTCCTCGCCCTGCTGCGTCAGGTTGAACTGCTGGAAGACGAATGGCTGGGTGATGAACAAACGGGTTCTACGCCGTTGCTGCTGTCGCTGGCGGTGAACGCCGACAGTCTGGCAACCTGGCTGCTGCCCGCCCTCGCCCCGGTTCTGGCCGATTCCCCTATCCGTCTGAATCTTCAGGTTGAAGATGAAACCCGCACCCAGGAACGCCTGCGTCGCGGTGAAGTGGTCGGGGCAGTCAGTATTCAGCCTCAGGCACTGCCAAGCTGCCTGGTCGATCAACTGGGCGCGCTGGATTACCTGTTTGTCGGTTCAAAAGCCTTTGCGGAGCGCTACTTCCCCAATGGCGTCACCCGCGCCGCGCTGCTTAAGGCACCTGCCGTGGCGTTCGACCATCTGGACGATATGCATCAGGCTTTCCTGCAACAAAACTTTGACCTGCCACCGGGCAGCGTGCCTTGCCACATCGTGAACTCGTCTGAGGCCTTCGTGCAGCTTGCGCGTCAGGGAACCACCTGCTGCATGATCCCGCACCTGCAGATTGAAAAGGAGTTGAAAAGCGGTGAGCTGATTGATTTGACGCCGGGGCTGTATCAGCGCCGGATGCTTTACTGGCACCGTTTTGCGCCGGAAAGCCGCATGATGCGCAACGTCACCGACGCGCTGCTGGCATACGGGCACAAGGTGTTGAGACAGGATTAATCGCTTGAATTCCCTCTCCCACAGGGAGAGGGTTAGGGTGAGGGCAAATTACTGCGCCTTAGCCGTCTCAGTTTGCTGAGTTTGCGTCGGCTCCAGCTGGAACACCACATCAACCTGATCGTCGAACTGAATGGTCGGCTGCTCATAACTTTCCTGAGCAGATACCGGCGCCGCATCGGCTTTCATCATCCGTACCATCGGGCTTGGCTGATAGTTAGAGACGTGGTAACGCACGCTATACACCGGGCCGAGCTTACTCTTAAATCCAGCGGCCAGCTGCTGCGCCTGATGCATCGCATCGTCAATTGCCGCTTTACGCGCTTCGTCTTTGTATTTCTCCGGTTGCGCAACGCCCAGTGAGACGGAACGAATTTCGTTCAGACCCGCCTTCAGCGCGCCATCCAGAAGGGAATTCAGCTTATCCAGCTGGCGGACGGTCACTTCAACGCTACGCACAGCGCGATAGCCTTTCAGGATACTTTTGCCGTTCTGGTAGTCGTAATCAGGCTGAGTACGCAGGTTCGCAGAGCTGATGTCTTTTTTGGCAACACCGTTCTGCTCCAGGAAAGAGAGGTATTGCGCAACACGATCGTCAGCCTGCTTCTTGGCGGAAGCGGCATCCTTCGCGGCCACGTTGACTTCAATTGCCAGCGTCGCAACATCCGGTACCGCATCCACGCTGGCGGTGCCGGAAGTGACGATGTGCGGACCATTTGGCAATTCATTCGCCTGAACAGACACCGCACCCAAACTTACTAATGCCGCCAGGGCCATCACGTTAAACTTCACTGTCATTCCTCCATGTTGCGAAGAGTGCCCCAACAATAGGGCGCATGCCAGCAAGCTTAGCGGGTCCTGCTCAGTTGTCCATAAGACAACGCTTAGTTGAACAATCCCTGAACATGATGAATCCCCTCTTTCGCCAGCTGAAAGGCAATGACCCACATCACCACGCCCACCAGCGTGTTGATGATCCGCTGGGCTTTGGCGGTACGCAAACGGGGTGCCAGCCACGCCGCCAGAATGGCGAGGCCAAAGAACCAGAGGAAGGAGGCACTCACCGTGCCCAGGGCAAACCAGCGCTTCGGCTCAACGTCCAGTTGCCCGCCCAGGCTCCCGAGCACCACAAACGTGTCGAGATAGACGTGCGGGTTAAGCCACGTTACCGCCAGCATGGTGACGATGATCTTCCAGCGCCCCTGCTTCATCACTTCTGCGCTCGCCAGCTCCAGGTTACTGCTCATGGCCGTTTTTAACGCACCGAATCCGTACCACAGCAGGAAGGCGACCCCGCCCCAGGTCACCAGCGTCAGCAGCCAGGGTGACTGCATCAGCAGCGCACTCCCGCCAAAAATCCCGGCACAAATCAGCAGTAAATCGCTTACCGCGCACAGCAGGGCAATCATCAGATGATACTGGCGGCGAATCCCCTGGTTCATGACAAACGCATTTTGCGGACCGAGGGGAAGGATCATGGCTGCGCCTAACGCAAGACCCTGAAAATAATACGATAACATGACATTAATCTCGCTGAGTTGTCTTTGGAGCAGACTATACTGCGAGAAGAACATTAGAGGAAATTGATAATATTAATTGGGTATTAGCATAGCTAATAAAATAAAAGCCCGGTGGCGCTAGCGCTTACCGGGCCTACGGGTGACGTTATTCGGCTTCTTTTACTTTTTTGACGTTTACATCCATCTGCGGATACGGGAAGCTGATGCCGTTGGCGTCAAACTCGCGCTTAATGCGCTCCAGCACGTCCCAGTACACGTTTTGCAGATCGCTGCTTTTGCTCCAGATACGCACCACGAAGTTAATAGAGGAAGCACCCAGCTCATGCAGGCGCACGGTCTGCTCTTTGTCCTTCAGAATGCGATCATCGGAGGCGATGATGTTAGCAATCAGCGATTTCACCTGATCAATATCGGAATCATACGCCACGCTGATAATTAACTCGTTACGGCGCACCGGCTCGCGAGAAAAGTTAATAATGTTGCCCGCGATGATTTTCCCGTTCGGGACCACAACGATACGCCCGTCAACGGTACGCAGAGTGGTAGAGAAAATTTGTACCTGCAGTACGGTACCGGCAATGCCGCCCAGATCAACATACTCACCGGAACGGAATGGACGGAAGGTGACCAGCAGAACGCCTGCCGCCAGGTTCGAGAGCGAGCCCTGTAACGCCAGACCAATAGCCAGACCCGCGGCACCAAGCACGGCGATCACCGATGCGGTTTGTACCCCCACGCGCCCCAGTGCAGCAATCAGCGTAAACGCGATGATGCCATAGCGCACCAGCGCAGAGAGAAAGTCAGCCACCGTAGCGTCAATGTGTCGCGCTACCATCACCCGGTTGACCGCATTCGATACAATACGCGCCACGATCATCCCGATGATGATGATGGCAATCGCCGCGACGATATTCACGGCGTAGCTCAGCAGCAGCGCCTGGTTGCGCACCAGCCAGTTACCGGCGTTATTGATGCTGTCTACAACATCGAGTTGTTCCATTTATTCTTCCTTTTGTTAAACCAAAACACAAATCCATCCCCCATGGAGACAGGCAGGTCCGTAAAGGGTAAACAAAAAGCGCAAGTTTTGCCAAACAGATCACAAAAACCGCTCTGACAGGGTCTTGAAAAAGCATAAAAAAAGGCCCGCGTTTGCGGGCCTCCTGTTGCTGTCAGCAGCTCAAATTACAGAACGTCGATCGCGTTCAGCTCTTTGAATGCCTGCTCCAGACGGGTCACCATGGACGTCTGCGCTGCGCGCAGCCATACGCGTGGATCGTAGTATTTCTTGTTCGGCTGGTCTTCGCCTTTCGGGTTGCCCAGCTGGCCCTGCAGGTAAGCTTCGTTCGCTTTGTAGTACTGCAGGATACCGTCCCAGGTTGCCCACTGGGTGTCGGTATCGATGTTCATTTTCACTACGCCGTAGCTTACGGAGTCTTTGATTTCCTGAGCAGAAGAACCGGAACCGCCGTGGAAGACGAAGTTCAGGCTGTTGTGCGGCAGGTTGTGTTTCTTGGACACGTATTCCTGAGAGTCACGCAGGATGGTTGGGGTCAGAACCACGTTACCTGGTTTGTAAACGCCGTGTACGTTACCGAAGGACGCTGCAATGGTGAAGCGTGGGCTGATTTTGCTCAGCTCGGTGTAAGCGTAATCAACGTCTTCTGGCTGAGTGTACAGAGCAGAAGCGTCCATGTGGCTGTTGTCCACGCCGTCTTCTTCACCGCCGGTGCAACCCAGTTCGATTTCCAGGGTCATGCCCATTTTGGACATGCGCGCCAGGTATTTGGAGCAGATCTCGATGTTCTCTTCCAGAGACTCTTCAGACAGGTCGATCATGTGAGAAGAGAACAGTGGCTTACCGGTAGCCGCGAAGTGTTTTTCACCCGCGTCCAGCAGACCGTCGATCCACGGCAGCAGTTTCTTCGCGCAGTGGTCAGTGTGCAGGATAACTGGAACACCGTAGTGTTCAGCCATCTGGTGTACGTGGTGCGCACCAGAGATAGCGCCCAGGATTGCAGCACCCTGAGGAATGTCAGTTTTCACGCCTTTACCTGCGATGAACGCAGCGCCGCCGTTAGAGAACTGTACGATAACCGGTGCTTTAACTTTTGCAGCGGTTTCCAGTACGGCGTTGATGGAGTCAGTACCCACGCAGTTAACTGCTGGCAGAGCAAAGTTGTTTTCTTTAGCTACCTGGAACACTTTCTGAACGTCATCACCAGTGATCACGCCAGGTTTTACGAAATCAAAAATTTTAGACATGTTGCTTAGTCCTGTATCTTCGGCCGTTAGAAAAGGTGCGAGCTCTTAAAGCGCGCTGAAAATTGGGCAGGTTTCCCTGCCCTTGAATGGCTTACTTCTTAGCGCGCTCTTCGAGCATTGCTACTGCTGGCAGAACTTTGCCTTCCACGAATTCGAGGAATGCGCCGCCACCAGTGGAGATGTAGGAGATTTTGTCAGCGATACCGAACAGGTCGATTGCTGCCAGGGTGTCACCACCGCCTGCGATAGAGAACGCTTCGCTGTCTGCGATAGCGTTAGCAACAATTTCAGTCCCTTTACGGAAGTTCGGGAATTCGAACACGCCAACAGGACCGTTCCACAGGATAGTTTTTGCGTTTTTCAGGATTTCAGCCAGTTTCTGTGCAGAAACGTCACCCAGGTCCAGAATCTGCTCTTCATCTTTGATGTCGTTTACAGATTTCAGGGTAGCAGTCGCCGTTTCGGAGAACTCAGTGGCAACGCGAACATCGGTCGGAACCGGGATATCACAGGTACCCAGCAGGCGTTTGGCTTCGTCAACCAGGTCTGCTTCATACAGGGATTTACCGACGTTGTGGCCCTGAGCGGCAACGAAGGTGTTCGCGATACCACCGCCAACGATCAGCTGGTCAGCGATTTTAGACAGGGAATCCAGAACGGTCAGTTTGGTAGAAACTTTAGAACCACCCACGATGGCAACCATTGGACGAGCAGGTTCTTTCAGTGCTTTACCCAGCGCATCCAGTTCCGCGGCCAGCAGAGGACCAGCGCACGCAACGTCTGCGAATTTACCGATACCGTGGGTAGACGCCTGCGCACGGTGTGCAGTACCGAATGCATCCATTACGAATACGTCGCACAGCGCCGCGTATTTTTTGGAGAGTGCTTCGTCGTCTTTCTTCTCGCCTTTGTTGAAGCGAACGTTTTCCAGCACCACCAGCTCACCGGCAGCCACTTCCACGCCATCCAGGTAATCTTTCACCAGGCGAACCGGGCTGGACAGTTTGTCTTTCAGGTAATTAACAACCGGCAGCAGAGAGAACTCTTCGTTGTACTCGCCTTCAGTTGGACGACCCAGGTGGGAGGTCACCATCACTTTCGCACCCTGCTTCAGAGCTAGTTCGATGGTTGGCAGAGATGCACGGATACGCGCGTCACTGGTCACTTTGCCATCTTTAACTGGCACGTTCAGATCCGCACGGATGAAAACGCGTTTACCAGCCAGATCCAGATCGGTCATCTTAATTACAGACATGGTGAATCCTCTCGTTGATTCTTAAAGTTTTGCAGACGCACGATGCGTCTTACCTGAAACCTTTGGCAGCCATTGCTAACGTGGTGTCGAGCATTCGGTTAGCAAAGCCCCATTCGTTATCACACCAGACCAGCGTCTTGATAAGGTGTGCGCCACTGACGCGCGTTTGCGTGCCATCAACAATGGCGCTGTGCGGGTCGTGGTTAAAATCCACTGAGACCAACGGTAATTCCGTATAGTCAACTATACCATGAAATGCCCCCTGTGCCGCTTTTTGCAGCAACAGGTTGACTTCACAGGCTTTTACCGGTTTTTTCACCGTCACGCTGAGGTCAATTGCGGTGACGTTTATCGTCGGTACACGCACGGCAATCGCTTCAAAACGGTCATTAAACTGCGGGAAAATTCGGGTGATCCCGGCAGCCAGTTTTGTGTCCACCGGGATAATTGACTGGCTCGCAGCACGCGTGCGTCGTAAATCCGGGTGGTAGGCGTCGATGACCTGCTGATCGTGCATGGCGGAGTGAATCGTGGTCACGGTGCCGGATTCAATGCCATATGCATCGTCTAACAGTTTAATGACCGGAATAATGCAGTTGGTGGTGCAGGAGGCGTTGGAGACAATACGGTGTTCGGCTTGTAGCTCATGCTGATTGACGCCGAAAACGACCGTTGCGTCGAGGTCGTTACTGCCGGGATGAGAGAACAGGACTTTTTTCGCGCCGGCGGTGAGATGCGCTTCGCCGTGTTCGCGGTTGCCATATACGCCGGTACAGTCAAGCACCACATCCACACCCAGTTCACGCCACGGTAGCGCGGCAATATTGCGCTCATGCAGTACGCGGATCGTATCGTCACCGACAAACAGCTGATCCCTTTCCTGGCGCACGTCCCAGGCAAAGCGTCCGTGGCTGGTGTCATATTTCAATAAATGCGCCATGCCCGCAGCATCCGCCAGTTCATTGATTGCCACCACGGTAATTTCCGCCCGACGCCCGGATTCATATAAAGCACGAACCACGTTGCGCCCGATGCGACCGAAGCCATTAATCGCTACGCGTACGGTCATAGATCTCCTGCAAAGCTGTCCCTGAGTTCGAGGTGGCTGAAAGAGTAATCCAGCTACGCCCGAAGGGGAATCTTTGCTATCACAAACTGCGATTGATTGGTCAATTGTCGAACATTTAATCGACTGAAACGCTTCAGCAAGAATAAGCGAATCGGGGAATAAAAGGAATGTCTGTCCAGATGAATAAGCGAGCTATATGACTTGCGTCACATTTTAGATGGAATAATTTACAGAGCAGTTACATGTCTGAGGAATAGTGCCTACAAAAAAGCCGGGTGGCGCTTACGCTTACCCGGCCTACTTTCGAGCCATTTGTAGGCCCGGTAAGCGTAAGCGCCACCGGGCAAAACGGCAATTACAGCAGTTCTTTAGCCTTAGCGACAACGTTCTCAACGGTGAAGCCGAACTCTTCGAACAACTGCTCTGCCGGAGCAGATTCACCGAAGGTGGTCATACCGACGATAGCGCCGTTCAGGCCCACGTATTTGAACCAGTAGTCAGCGATACCCGCTTCAACCGCCACGCGTGCGGAAACGGCTTTAGGCAGTACGGATTCACGGTAAGCAGCATCCTGCTTGTCGAACGCATCGGTAGACGGCATGGAAACCACGCGCGCTTTAACGCCTTCGGCAGTCAGTTTGTCCCAGGCTGCAACAGCCAGCTCAACTTCAGAACCGGTTGCGATGAAGATCAGCTCTGGCTGTCCCGCGCAATCCTTCAGCACATAGCCACCGCGGGCGATGTTCGCCAGCTGCTCTTCGGTACGATCCTGCTGCGCCAGGTTCTGACGGGAGAGGATCAGCGCGGTTGGACCGTCCTGACGCTCAACGCCGTATTTCCATGCCACTGCAGATTCCACCTGGTCACATGGACGCCATGTGCTCATGTTCGGGGTGACACGCAGGGAAGCAACCTGCTCTACCGGCTGGTGAGTTGGACCATCTTCGCCCAGACCAATGGAGTCGTGGGTATAAACCATCACCTGACGCTGTTTCATCAGCGCAGCCATACGCACGGCGTTACGTGCATATTCCACGAACATCAGGAAGGTAGAGGTGTACGGCAGGAAACCACCGTGCAGGGAGATACCGTTCGCGATAGCGGTCATACCGAATTCACGTACACCATAATGGATGTAGTTACCGGCCGCATCTTCGTTGATTGGCTTAGAGCCAGACCACAGGGTCAGGTTAGACGGTGCCAGGTCAGCGGAGCCGCCGAGGAATTCTGGAAGCCATGGGCCGAACGCTTCGATCGCATTCTGAGACGCTTTACGGCTGGCGATTTTAGATGGGTTCGCCTGCAGCTTAGCGATGAACTCGTTCGCTTTCGCGTCGAAGTCAGACGGCATTTCACCTTTCATACGACGGGTGAATTCAGCCGCTTCCTGTGGGAAGGCTTTAGCGTAAGCCGCGAACTTCTCGTTCCAGGCCGCTTCTTTCGCCTGACCCGCTTCTTTGGCATCCCACTGGGCATAGATTTCAGATGGGATTTCGAATGCAGGGTGTTTCCAGCCCAACGCTTCACGGGTCAGCGCGATTTCCGCGTCGCCCAGTGGCGCACCGTGGGAATCGTGGGTGCCCGCTTTGTTCGGAGAACCGAAGCCGATGATGGTTTTGCACATCAGCAGGGATGGTTTGTCAGTGACCGCACGCGCTTCTTCTACTGCACGTTTAATCGAGTCAGCATCGTGGCCATCAACGCCACGCACAACGTGCCAGCCGTAGGCTTCGAAACGTGCCGCAGTGTCATCAGTGAACCAGCCTTCAACATGACCGTCGATGGAGATACCGTTGTCGTCGTAGAACGCAACCAGTTTGCCCAGCTTCAGGGTACCTGCCAGGGAGCACACTTCGTGAGAAATGCCTTCCATCATGCAGCCGTCGCCCATGAACGCGTAGGTGAAGTGGTCAACAATGTCGTGACCAGGACGGTTGAACTGCGCCGCCAGAGTCTTCTCAGCAATCGCCATACCCACCGCGTTCGCAATACCCTGACCCAGTGGGCCGGTCGTGGTTTCAACACCGGCGGTGTAACCCACTTCCGGGTGACCCGGGGTTTTGGAGTGCAGCTGACGGAAGTTTTTCAGCTCTTCGATAGGCAGATCGTAGCCAGTGAGGTGCAGCAGGCTGTAGATCAGCATTGAGCCGTGGCCGTTAGACAGCACGAAACGGTCGCGGTCAGCCCATGCCGGGTTCTGCGGGTTGTGGTTCAGGAAATCACGCCACAGGACTTCGGCGATATCAGCCATACCCATAGGGGCCCCTGGGTGGCCAGATTTGGCTTTCTGTACTGCGTCCATGCTCAGCGCACGAATAGCATTAGCAAGCTCTTTACGTGAGGACATTTTAACTCCAGATCGGACTGTTAAAGGCATGCCCTTGACGACAGCGCGTTTTGGGCTACGCCGGAAAAAAGTGCCAACAATGTAACCCAAGCGGCATGCCATGTACATGGAGCATTCTTTTGCCGCTTAAGAAATCTCTGGATCATGCTCGCATGTTGCGCAATCTGCTCGCCCGGGCCCGTCGATATTCCTTATACTTAGCCCGACCCCGGCTTCGCTGTCGGTGTACTTTTCGGATTTTATTCAGATTAACGAGTACGGAAGCAACCTCATGAAAATGCGTGCATTAGTGCTGGCCCTGGGTACAACGTTCCTGCTGAGCGGTTGTCAGAATATGGATTCTAACGGCCTGATGTCCTCAGGCGCAGAAGCTTTTCAGGCCTATTCCCTGAGCGACGCGCAGGTTAAAGCCCTGAGCGACCAGGCCTGTAAAGATATGGATGGAAAGGTTACGATTGCCCCGGCCAACAGTCCCTACACGCAGCGTCTGAATAAAATTGCCTCTGCGCTTGGCGATAACATTAACGGTCAGCCGGTAAACTATAAAGTGTACGTCGCGAAAGACGTGAACGCCTTTGCCATGGCGAACGGCTGTATCCGCGTTTACAGCGGGTTAATGGACATGATGACCGACAACGAAGTGGAAGCGGTGATCGGCCATGAAATGGGCCACGTTGCCCTCGGCCACGTGAAGAAAGGGATGCAGGTCGCCTTAGGCACTAACGCCATCCGCGCGGCGGCGGCTTCTGCGGGCGGTATTGTGGGCAGCCTGTCCCAGTCACAGCTTGGCGATGTGGGCGAAAAGCTGGTTAACTCCCAGTTCTCTCAACGTCAGGAGTCCGAAGCGGATGACTACTCCTACGATCTGTTGCGCAAACGCGGTATCAATCCAGCAGGTTTAGCCACCAGTTTTGAAAAGCTGGCTAAACTGGAAGCCGGACGTCAAAGCTCCATGTTTGACGATCACCCGGCCTCAGAAGCGCGTGCACAACATATTCGCGACCGTATGGCCGCAGACGGAATTAAATAATTTTGGAAGGAGGCAAATTTGCCTCCTTTTTATTTCGCATGAATTGCTAACTTAACCGCACATATCGGTAACACCCACAAAAGCCCCGTCACACCTGCTCTTAACCATTGAAATGTCTGGTCACATAATTATTGCAATCGGTTACTTTTCGGGTAATTATCGAATCCGCAGTAATTCAAATTAATATATTAAGACAGAGACGTTCCCTTCGTGAAAAAAGAATTATCGTTAGTTGCGTTAAGCATATTTGTCACATTACCTGCCGTTGCAAGCCAACAATCAGACAGCCAGGGTTTTATTAATGACAGCCATTTAGATCTGTTTTTACGCAATGCGTATATCAGCCGTGATTATCATCAGGGCCAGCAAGATAAAGCAGAATGGGGTCAGGGTATCATCGCCACCTTTGAATCAGGTTATACCGAAGGAGTGGTTGGCTTTGGCGTAGATGGCATTGCGCAGTATGGCGTGCGTCTGGACGGTGGCCGCGGTAAGAGCGGCGCAGGTGGCATTGACTTCTTTAAACAGGAAGACGACGGACGCGCAAAATCCGATCTGGCGAAATTTGGCGCGACCGCCAAAATGCGCATCTCGAATACCGTACTCAGCTACGGTAATCAGCGTCCCGAGCTGCCAATCATTAACGCCGACAGCTCCCGCCTGCTGTTTGAAAGCTACACCGGCACCATGCTGACCTCTAAGGAGATCGACGGTCTGGAAATCAACGCCGGTTATTTCACCGACGAGCAGCGTAAAAGTGACGATCGCCACGACAGCGGCCTCAAGGGTTTCTCCTTCGGCGGGGCGAGCTACCAGTTTAATGACCAGTTCAGCGGCGCGCTGTACGCCTCCCATAATGAAGAGGTGATGAACAAGCAATATCTGGGCATGAATTTCAAACAGCCGTTCAGCACTGGCCAGCAGCTGGTACTCGATTTTAACGGCTACAACTCGCGTCTGGATCAGGGCTACGCAGACAGCCTCGACACGGGCCGCAGCAACACCATCTGGAGCCTGGCGGCGAGCTACATCTGGGATATCCATACGTTCAAAGTGGCGTACCAGCAGAGCAGCGGAAGCACCGGCTACAACTATGGCGGCTACCGCGACCAGGGCGGTGTTGGTGACGGCGGCAACACCATCTGGCTGGCGAACTCCTACTGGTCTGATTTTAACGGTGAAGACGAACGTTCATGGCAGGCGTCTTACGGGCTGGACTTTGGCGGTCTCGGTTTGCCGGGTCTGAGCTGGACCACCGCCTACGTGCGTGGCGACAACATTAAAACCGCTGAAACCAGTAACGGCAAAGAGCATGAATGGTTTAACCAGATCCAGTATCAGGTGCAGGACGGCCCGGCGAAAGATCTGAAGCTGAAACTGCGCTATTCCGTACTGCGCGTCTCCAGCAACGCCAGCGATTACAACGTGGGCGGGGATGAGATCCGCGCTTACGTGGAATACCCGTTTAACGTGTTCTGAGTTTGTCCCCTCACCCTAACCCTCTCCCAAAGGGAGAGGGAACGCGATCACCCTCTCCCTTTGGGAGAGGGCCGGGGTGAGGGAAAAACAGCTAGTAAAGCGTTTTCTGCGGCGGCCCGGCAAACTTCAGCGCGCCAATTTGTCCCATCCGCACTTCCACTACCGACGGTCCCGGCATCGCCAGCGCTTCCGTCATCACCGCATCAAAATCCTCTGCCCGCTCAACGCTCCATGCCTGCAGGCCAATCGCCTGTGACAGCAGGGTAAAATCCGGCGTATGCAGCTCGTTATAGTACTGACGGCCACCGAAATATTTGTCCTGTATACCGCGCATCACGCCGTAGCCGCCGTCATTCATGATAAGCAACGTCACGTTGGCCTTCTCCTGCGCCAGTG
The DNA here is from genome assembly GCF_047530935.1 of Enterobacter sp. 03-F-07-AD-ECC. Lineage (NCBI taxonomy): Bacteria > Pseudomonadati > Pseudomonadota > Gammaproteobacteria > Enterobacterales > Enterobacteriaceae > Enterobacter > Enterobacter sp. 03-F-07-AD-ECC. Next base: position 349,806 of record NZ_JBLKBZ010000004.1, read on the forward strand.
TCGCCAGTTCGCCCAGATTCAGGCTCAGACCACCGTCCCCCACCAGCCCCACCACTTTGCGCTGTGGGTTGGCAATCGCGGTGCCAATCGCCATCGGCAGGCCCATGCCAATTGCCCCGGCCAGAGAGTGAATATTCATCAGCGGCCCCCTGGCGCGGAACAGTCGGCTGCCCCACAGGCTGCCGGAAACGGTAATATCGCGCACCAGCAGACCATCTTCAGGTAGCGCTTTCTCTATGGCATCGTTGAGTTGCGCATAGACGCCGCACTGTTCACGCAGCCCATGTTCTGCCTGTGTCACCGCCTCCTTAACCAGACCATCCCACTGAGCATTCCCCCATTCACGCCCCTGTGCTTTTTCAGCCAGCGCGCTCAGCAACGCTGAGCAGTCGGCTACCAGCGTGTTATCCATCAGATAGTTACGGCTTGCCGCCGCCGGGTCGATATCGATCTGTACGCGCGGAGAAGGCAGTTCGAGCGTCCATGAACGGGTCTCATTGCTGCGCAGACGTGAACCGGCGATCAGCGTAAAGTCACACTGCGTGATCAGCGCTTCAACCGATGGCGAATTGTGGAATGCCCGCAGGCTGGCGCGATGGCTGTCCGGCAGCACGCCGCGCGCGTGAGTGCTGGAGATCACGGTGATACCTGCATCCGCCAGCTTTTTCACTGCGTCCGCGCAGCCCAGCGCACCGCCGCCCAGCCACAGCAGCGGCTGTTTCGCCTGCTTGAGTTGCGCCCAAAGCGCATTAACACTCCCGACATCTACCGGCGAAACCGACGCCGGTTTCACCGGAGCGGTCACCAGCGACAGCGGAATTTTCGCGCCCTGAATATCAATCGGGATCTCCACGGAGACCGGCCCGCACGGCGGTGTCTGCGCCTCCTGAATCGCTTTATGCAAAATCGCTATCGCCTGACTGGCATTGCTGATGCGATACGCCCGTTTTGAGCTGGCCTTCAGGAAAGTCAGCTGGTCGCGGGTTTCATGGATAAACCCGGTGTCGGCATCCAGCCAGGCTTTTTCTACCTGCCCGGTCAGGTGCAGCAGCGGCGTGCAGGCGTTCATCGCCTCCACCAGCGCGCCTACAGCGTTACCCGCGCCCGCGCCGGTGCTGGTCAGCGCCACGCCAAGGCCGGAAAAACGTCCGTGGGCATCAGCCATGGTGACAGACCCCGCTTCGCCGCGTGCCGGTACAAAGCGGATGTTGCCGCGCTGCCCTACTGCATCCGCGATGGGCAGGTTGTGAATGGAGATGACGCCGTAGATGGCCTCAACCTGATACTGCTCCAGCGTTCTGGCGATGGCGTCGCCGACGGTTATCATTTCGCTCATTGCTCACCCTTTCTCAGTCGCACCAGTGGTTGACGCTGTTACCCGTCGCCAGATAAATGCTCTTTTGCTGCATCCAGGCTTTCAGCCCCTGAATGCCCTTCTCGCGGCCCAGACCGCTCTCTTTAAAGCCCCCGAACGGGGTCGAAATCGCAAACACTTTGTAGGTGTTGATCCACACCGTGCCGGCCTCAAGCTGTTCGCTTAAGCGCAGCGCGCGCCCGGTATCGCGTGTCCAGATCCCGGCGGCCAGGCCGTAAACCGAGTCGTTGGCCTCGCGGATAAGCGAGGTTTCATCGCGAAACGGCATCGCCACCAGCACCGGGCCAAAGATCTCCTCCTGGCAGACACGGGCGCTGTTGCTCAGCCCTTCGATAATCGTTGGCAGGAAGAAGCTGCCGCTTGCCAGCGTGGGATCGGCCGGGATCTCCCCACCGCACAGCACGCGGCCCCCTTCACGCTTTGCCAGCTCAACGTACGCCTGTACGCTCTGACGATGTTTTTCATTGATCAGCGGCCCAACGTGGACACCGTCGGTAAACGGATGTCCGACGCGCAGACCGCGGGTTAACTCCAGCAGCCGCGCCATCAGCGGGGCGTAAAGGCTCTCGTGGATAAACAGCCGTGAACCGGCGATGCACGCCTGCCCCGCCGAGCTGAAAATGCCGTAGCAGATCCCGCGCGCGGCCTGCTCGATATCCGCATCCTCCAGCACGATAGTCGGCGATTTTCCGCCCAGCTCCAGCGATGCCGGGATCAGTTTTTCCGCCGCCACGTGGGCCAGGTGACGGCCCGTGGTGGTACCGCCGGTAAAGGAAATTTTGCGTACCTTAGGGTGGCGTGCCAGCGCGTCGCCAATCACCGAGCCTTTGCCCGGTAGCACGCTCAGCAGCCCGGCGGGCAGCCCGGCCTGTTCAAATATCCGCGCCAGCTCCAGCGCCATCAGCGGCGTGGCTTCGGCGGGCTTGAGGATCACCGCGTTACCCGCGGCAATGGCCGGAGCGACCTTCTGCATCTCGCTGGCAATCGGCGAGTTCCACGGCGTGATGGCCGCCACCACGCCGAGCGGCTCATAGCGGCTCAGGGTCAGTAAATCCGGCTGGCGCGGCGTCGGAAGTTCCCCTTCCAGCAGCTCGCAGGCGGCGGCAAAGTAGCGCGCCGTTCCCGCCGCGCTTATTACCAGCCCGCGGGCCTCCGCCAGCGGCTTGCCGTTATCGCGGCTCTGCATCTGCGCCAGCTCGTCGACGCGGGATTCAATGAGATCTGCCACCTTGTGCAGGATCTTCGCCCGTGTATGCGGCAGGCTGTGGCGCCAGGCGGGATCGCGCCACGCGCGCTCGCCGGCCTCGATCACGTCATGCAGATCGTCGGGACTGGCCGCATTCAACGTCGCGTTGATCGACCCGTCTGCCGGGAAATAGCTCTGCATCGGGTTGCCGCCACCGTGTCGCCACTGGCCGCCGATAAATATCTTCAGATCGTCCATCGTCACTCCTCAGCTCATGGCCAGCTCGCGGCAGGCGCGTACCGCGCTGAGTGCCGCCAGGGTGGAGGTTTTCGGGTTAGAGGCAAGCGGCAGGCCGCTTAGCTCCAGATGGAATTCACCAAACGCGCCTTCAACGTGCAGCGTGTGGGTGTTACGTTTCGTTGACGGGTCGACCATCAGCTGTACGCGCGTGTCGTCCATTCCCACGCCGCCGAGTGCCACGGTGGCCGCCACGTTGGCGTTGGCCGGAAACAGTCGTGCCGCCTCGCGGGCGCTGCCTTCAAAAAAGACCTGCGCAGCAGTTACCGAATTAAGATCGATAAGCTGCTCGGCATAGCTGCCGCGCCAGCTGGCCGGGCTTTTACGCGACTGGTAGGTCACGCGCGCCAGCCCGCCCTCTTTCGCCGCCGCCAGCCCGTCGATACCGGCTACCGCCCCGGAGAGCAACGTCAGTCTGCCGCCGGCGTTGAGCAGGCGCTGTTCGAGCGCGCTGTCCGCCAGTGCGCCGGTCGAAATAACCGCCAGATGCCAGCCGCGACGTAAAATGTCCTCACCGTACTGCGCTACCGCCTGCTGGCTGGCACACTCCAGCACCAGGTCGGGCGTTTGCGCGCATTCCAGCGGTGAGGTCAATGCCACTACCGCATCACCAAGCTGCGCGTGAATCGCCGCATGATGGGCCTCGCGCGCCACAATCCAGCCGATAGCCACGCCAGCGGGCAGGCGCTCAATCACCGCCTGCGCCATGGCGCCAAAACCAATCAACATAATCTTTTTCATGATGTGTCCTTACAGATGGCGGCAAAAGCCGCCGGAAACGTCCAGTGCCGCACCGGTGGTAAACGAAGCCAGCGGCGAGGCGAGGAACAGCAGCGCCTGCGCGGGCTCCTGCGGCTTGCCGAGGCGCGCCATCGGAATACCGCGTTTGCGGGCGATCTCCGCCGTCCACTCCGGCCAGCTCTGGCTTTTGTCTGTCCGGTTTTCAAAGCGACGCTGCCACTGCCCGGACTCCACCATGCCAAGCAATATGGAATTCACTCGGATGCCTTTGCCCACCAGCTCTTTTGAGAGCGTCAGCGTCATATTCAGCAGCGCGGCGCGGGCGGCAGAGGTGGCAATCATGTGCTCCTCCGGCTGCAGCGCCAGCAGGGAGTTCACGCAGGTGATGGAAGCGATGTCGGACTGCTCCAGCAAAGGCTGAAACGCCTGCACCGGGTTGATCACGCCAAACAGTTTAAGTTCGGCTTCATGCAGCCACGCCTCGCGCGGGGTGTCATGGAAGTGCGCCACGTATCCCTGCCCGGCGTTGTTGATCAGCATGTCCACGGCACCAAAGCGCACCTGAACGGCATCCGCGAAGGCCTGCATCTCGTCAGCGTTCAGCACGTCGCAGCGATAAGAGAAAACCTCCCCGTCGGGGTATTCGTTATGCAGCGCGGCATGGGCGCTGGCGAGGCGATCCGGATCGCGGCCACAGAAGGCCACTTTTGCCCCCTCGCCCAGCAGCAGGCGTAGCGTTTCAAAGCCAATACCAGAAGAACCGCCGGTGACGACCGCTACGCGTCCGTCAATTTGTGCATTCATCGCGCACCTCTTCGTTAATACGTAAAAGCTGTTGGTTAAAAAACGCGTCGTTATCGAGATAGCTGGCATGTCCCGCCTGGGCAATAGCGATAAACGGCATGCCGTAGCGCAGCGCCAGCCCCTGCACCAGCTCGCGTTGCGTGATCGCATCCTGCTCGCCGCACCACACTTCAAAATTGCCTGAATAGCGCTTCAGCCAGCCATGAATATCGTCGTGCGCCAGCATCCACGCGGCGGCGAGGTAGCCCTCGGGGCGAAGCCTGCGCATGCCCGCTGCCACGGTGGCGATATCCGCTTCACGCGCGCCGGGACGCAGCAGTTTTGCGGCGCGGGTTTGCGCGAGGATTTCGCCGCCGAGTGCAATCTGTTGCTCACGGCTGCGCCAGACCTGCTCGCGCTGCTCCGGCGCGGCCTGGCCGTAACCCTGCGCAGCGTCCGCCAGCACCAGATGCAGCACACGATCCGGATATTTCGCCGCAAAGGCGCTGGCAACCAGTGCCCCGAGTGAATGGCCCACCAGCACCGCCTGCCACACGCCAGCCCGGTCAAGCATCGCCGCCAGCGCATCGGCGTAATCCCCCGCGTTCGCCCGTTCCGCGGCCAGCATCGGGCTTTCGCCATAACCGGGCATGTCCCACGCCAGCACGCGAAAACCGTTCAGCGCCATCTGCTTGTGCCAGGAGGCTGCGCCAGAGCTGATCCCGTGCAGCAGCATCAGCGGAATGCCGCTTCCCTGTTCACGAAAACCCGTCATCATGCCCCCTTAGTTCCGCTTCACTTTCGAGAGCGGATGGTCCGCCGGGTAGGTCGGAATTTCAGGCTTGTTGGTGCCCAGCATGACGCACATCAGCGCCTCTTCTTCGCCGTGGTTAAACAGCCCGCGATAGATCCCCGGCGGAACGGAGATCAGGTCACGCTCGCGCAGCACGGTTTCGGTGTAGTTATCGCCGTCCTGGATCATCAGCGTGATCTGCCCTTTGAGCATGAAGAACACCTCTTCCACATCGTCGTGCAGATGCAGCGGCCCTTCGCACTTCGACGGCAGTACCATGGTGGAAAAGGTAAAATGCTCCGCCTGTACGGTGTTGGTGTCGCTCGCCACGCCGGTAGCGCCGGTGCCGATATAGCGCATCTGCGCGCGGCGGTATTTCGGGTCAAAATCGGCCTGGAACTTCAGCGCGTTCCAGTCGTATTTACGGCCCTCAAAGCGCGCAATACGGGACTCGACCCACTCTTCCATCGTCAGGTGGTCAGGTTTGATGCCAGATGGGTTGGTTACGGTTGAATCAGTCATGACACTCTCCTCAGTAACGTCTCAGCAGCGGCAGTAACAGGACGCAGCCCACCGCCGCCATCACCGCCAGAAAAATCAGCCCGGAATCCATGCTGTGGGTGAAGGCGATAAGCGCGCCCATCACCGCTGGCGACAGCGCGCCCGCAAAGTTTCCCAGCCCGTTGAAAATGCCGCCCGCCGTGGCGCTCACCCGTGGATGGGTGGCCTTTGCCAGCAGGGCGAAAATGTTGGGTGCACCGGTGCCCCACATGAAGGTGCTGAAGCTCATCGCCGCGATGATGGTCAGCGGGGTATCGAGGTGCATTACGGCCGTGAGCCCGACAGCGGCCCCCGCCATGGAGATAAAGCAGGCCGCCGCGCGCTTATCGACCCGGTCAGAGAGCCATGCGCCAATCACTTCCCCCGCCAGCATGGCGATGAATGGCATCGACGACAGCCAGCCCGCATGTTCCAGGTGAATGCCCTTCCCCTTGATCAGGTAGCCCGGCAGCCAGCCGTTAATGCCCCACAGGTAGGTCAGGAAAGCGATGTTAAAGATGCAGATGATCCAGAAGTGCGGGCTGACAAACAGCTCGCGCCGTGCGGCACGCCGTTCGTCCCGGGAGGTCTGTGACGTATCGCTTTTCGCCTCCAGACGGATCCCGCGCAGACCGACGCGCACGAAGATCAGCACCGGTACGGTCAGCATCGCCATCACGAAGAAGGTGCTCTGCCAGCCGAAGGTGTTCAGCAGCCAGAGTGAGAGCGGGAAGCCAATCGCCGCCCCTACCGGCGTGCCCAGCAGCCAGAGCATGGTGGCGCGCGCCTGCAGATGCTGTGGGAAGTTGTGGCGCACAATGGCGAAGGCCAGCGGGAACAGCGGCCCCTCCGCCACGCCCAGCAGAATGCGCAGCACGATCATCAGCGTGTAGTTATGGGTAAAGCCCATCGCCACCATCAGCACGCACCACACCACCATCATCCCGGTGAGCAGGCGCAGCGGGGCGATTTTGTCCCCCAGCCCACTGAGAAAGACCGATGAAAAGCCGTAGCTCAACAGGAAGGCGCTCATCAGAATGCCGAGGCGCGTGGTGTCAAAATCGATGCCCATCGCCTGCTGGAAATGGCCATCAGAAAACAGCGCGGCAATGCTGATTTTGTCGAAAAACGCCAGCAGCACGCAGGCCAGCAGCGACAGCGGGATGGCCCAGCGCACCGCTTTTTCAGGCGAGCGGGTCCCCTCACCGCTCGCCTCAACGGGCGCGGTGTTGGTCTCTAATGTGGTCATGTCTCCCCCTACGGGTGCGGGTTAGCTATCGCAATGACATCAGTGAAAAAGTCGGGTCGGCGAGCGGCACGTCTGATAAATCCCGCCCGGCCGCCATCCAGCGCTTCGCCAGCTTGACGGTGCGCGCATCGTTGAACGCCACCAGCTGCGTCAGGCGCCCGTTTTCGTCCAGCGAGAAGTACAGCGCGTCTTCACGCACTATGGTGCGGCTGCCCGGCTGCGGAATGCCGAGGATCTGGATGTTGTGCTGGTATTGATCCGACCACAGCCACGGCGCGTCGTCATAGCCTGCCGCATCGGGGTTAAGCATCGCTTTTGCCGCCGCCACCGCCTGATTCTGGGCGAAGGCCCAGGACTGAATACACAAGCCGTAATGATGATGCTGTGCCACATCCCCGGCAGCGAAGATGGACGGATCCGACGTGCGGCCCTGCGCATCCACCACGATCCCGCGTTCGGTTTGCAGCCCCGCGTCGCGCGCCAGTTCCAGATTGAGATCGACGCCGATCCCTACCACCACCGCATCAAAGGTTTCACGTTTGCCATCACAGTGAATGACCGGCAGGCCGTTATCGTCCTCCAGCTCCAGCGCGCCGCAGCCGGTTCGGATCTCCACGCCCTGCTCACGGTGAATGGTCTCTAAGCGCTGCGATACCTCGCCGCTCACCGAGCGCATGCACAGCGCAGGCTGCTGCTCGAACAGGGTGACCGCGACGCCGCTTTTGCGCGCAGAAGCGGCAATCTCCAGGCCTATCCAGCCGCCGCCCACAATCGCCAGCTTTTGACTTTCCACAAGCCGACGTTTCAGGCGCTGCGCGTCCTGCCAGTGGCGGAGGGTGTAGACCTGCGGATGCACAGACCATGCCTCGCCCGGCAAGCGCGCCCGCCCTCCGGTGGCAATTAACAGTATGTTGTAACTAAGAAGCTCGCCGTTGCTCAAACGCACCGTTTTCGCATTGCGGTCAATCAGCTCCGCGCGCAGCGGACGGTACCAGGTCAGATTCAGCGCCTGCTGAGCCTCTTCAGTAAAGAGTCGCGGAAGCGTCGCGTCCGTCTCCAGCAGAGCCGCTTTCGACAGCGGTGGACGTTCATAGAAATCCCACGCCTCTTCCGCCACCACGCAGATCTCACCGTCAAAGCCCTCGTCGCGCAGGGTTTTCGCCGCCCAGCCTCCCGCCTGACCGCCACCAATAATGACAATGCGCGACGTCATACCACCTCCGGTTTTTTCTGCTGGCGGCGCGTGTCGTGATCGATCCCGCCTTCCACCGCCCACTCGGTAAAGGAGACCAGCGAATGCTCCAGCTCGCGCGGCTGCCAGTTTTCCGTCAGGTAGTCGTCATTGGTGTAATACTCGAACGCCCCGCCGGTCGGGCTGTTGACGTACCAGAAGTAGGCTGACGACACCGGATGGCGGCCGGGTCCGATAAACGTGCTCCAGGCGTTTTTGTTCATCGCAATCCCGCCGCCGATCACTTCGTGAATATCGCGCACGGTAAAGGCCACGTGGTTCAGGCCGCGCTTGCGGTTCGGCAGCTGCAGCAGGAACAGGTTGTGATGCCCCCCGCGCACGCCGCAGCGCAGAAACACGGCGCGGTTGATGTAGCGGTCAGAGACCTGGAAGCCGAGCACCTCGCGGTAAAATGTCTCCACCGCCGCGAGCTCCTCCACGAAGAACACCACGTGCCCCACGTTAATAGGCTGGGCGCGATCGTAAACCGGGCTGGGGGTGTCGATACGGCGAGCGTCGCCCCACTGGTTGATCGGCTCAACATTCAGTTTCACGTCGCTCTGCTGGCTGACCTGCACACGCAGCGTCATGCCGTTCGGGTCAAGACACTCCAGGGCATCACCCACTTCGCGAAAGCCGGGCTGCTGCGCAAGCTTCGGGCGCAGCGCATCCAGATCTGACTGTGCGGCAACCGCCCACGTCATGCGGCGCAGGGTGTTGCCCGCTTCAAACGCCGGGGGCAGGTCGGGGCTGTCGATCGGGTTAAGTTCCACGCGCGCGCCGCTCAGGGTGGTAAAACGCTGGCCGCTGGCATCGCCCGTCAGGCCAAAATCACGCATAAATTTGGCGCAGTGCGTCAGGTCTTCAACGCCAAATTCCAGCTTTTCAATTCCGGTTACACTCATCGTTCGTTGCCTCATCTGGCCCAAATTGGGCGTAAAACATGCCCGACGCAGCAAAGCGCCTGACGTTAACTCACTGATTTAACTGGCCTGTGATAAATACCCTAAGAAGCCAGAAATTTTGTCCGCCGCCAGACGAACCTCGTTTTGCAGTCGCTCGCGGTCGGCTTGTGGGATCTCTTCCGACGGCACCAGAATGCTCACTACCGCCGCCACGCGATGGCTTCGGTCAAACACCGGATAAACGATGGAGGAGATACCGTGGCGGAAGAAGGATTCACCGATCACGTACCCCCGGGCTTTGTCCTGCTGCACCATCTGCCACAGGGCTTCACGATCGTAAAGCTGACCCGGTGTGTTGCCCGGCAGGCGCTCCTGCGGGAACAGCTGTTCGAAATCGGCGCGGGAAATATCGGTCAACAGCATACGGCCAAGCGAGGTGCAGTGCACCGGCAAACGGGTACCAATGCTGACCTGGTTGATGCGTGATCCGGCGGCGCTGACGCGGGCGATGTAGATGATGTCGCGCCCATCGCGGATCGCCAGATGGCTGCTGCACTGGCTTACGTCGCGCAGTTGTTCAATCACCGGCTGACCCACCTGCGCCACATCCAGCGAGGCGATGTACTCAAAACCCAGACGCAGCACGTTCATGCCGAGCGAGAAGGTATTGGTACGGGTGTTGCGCTCCAGAAAGCCCATATACTCCAGGGTCTGCACCACGCGGTAGGCGGTGGCCTTCGGCATATCCACCAGCCGGTGCAGCTCGGCAAAGGTCAGTTCGCGATGCTGCTCGCCAAAGGCTAACAGCAGCTGCAGGCCACGCTCCAGCCCCGGTACTAGATACTTCACTTCCTGATCGTTTGCCATCATCGCCCTACCTTAGTTAAAGACAAAACCGCCGTTAACCGGGATCAGCTGCCCGGTGATAAAACGCGACAGATCGCTTAACAGCCAGACCACGCTGCCGGTGACATCTTCCGGCTGCTGTGCCCCTGTTAACGCCCGGCCGTTTTCGTAGAGTTGGTGTCGTTCGGCGGGAACATATTCCGTTGCCTCGACGCGGGTCAGTCCCGGCGCGATGGCGTTGATTCGAATACGCTTTTCACCAAGCTCGCGCGCCATTGAGCGGGTCATGGCAATCACGGCCCCTTTGCTGGCGACGTAGGCCATCAGGCGCGGCGCGCCCCAAAGTGCTGTGTCGGACGCCACGTTCACGATCCCTGCGCCATCGCGCAGCAGCGGCACGGCGGCGCGCGTCACCAGCCAGGTGCCTTTGACGTTGACGCGCATTACCCGGTCCCACAGATCCGGGTCGTAATCGAGCATGTTTTTGCCGCCCACGCCGGTCGCCATCGCCGCGTTATTTACCAGCCCGTCAATCTGTCCCTGCTCGCCAACCGCATTAAACACCTGCTCAATGGAGGCCGGATCGGCGAGATCGATAACGTGCGATTCGATCGTATAACCCTGTGCCCGCAGAGCGTGTGCGCTTTCGGCCAGCTCGCCTTCAAGAATGTCGCACATCACCACCGCGGCACCCTGCTCCGCGCAGGCGCTGGCGAAGTGATAGCCCAGCCCGCGCGCGGCGCCGGTCACCACAATGCGTTTTCCGCTCAGCAGCGCATTCATCAGGCCGCTCCCTGCTGCGCTTCACGCATCGCCAGTTGCTCTTTAGCGGCCTTTTGCATCATGCGGCGCAGGCGCGAGAGGCCGACATCGTGCTGGTACAGGTATTCGTGGTCGCGGGCGTTTGGCGCCAGGCTTTCCAGCACCACGCGGTCCTGCTCCAGCACCTCCCAGTGCAGCTTTTCCAGGCGGTTGCGGTACATGAAGCGCCACATATCGCGCTGCCAGCCCTGTACGCGGCGGATACGCCAGAAGAAGACGCGGCAGTTGTCGTTATCTTCCGGCACCACCATGCCAACGATGAAGAAGTGGCCACCCGGTCCGAAACGCTTCTTATAGGGAATGGAGAGTCGCATCCAGCAGGTGCCGCTATTGCCCAGCTCCACCCAGTCGAAGTTAACGCCGCTCTGCCCTTTTTTCTCGAAGATAAAGCCGGTCTTCGTCGGCTGCAGGACCATGTCGGCCTTGCGATCCCCTTCCGCCATCGAGTGCGAGGAGGAGTGGAGATACGTACCGTGCATCGGATCCATCACGTTTTCCAGCGCGTACTGGTAGTTACATTTCCAGGCTGCGGTGCAGAGGAAGTTGCTGAAATGTTCCGTGTCGGCGAGTTCATCCGGGAAGGTCAGCTCGTCCGGCTGCTGATCGGCGGTGACGCCAAACCACAGGAAGATGGCACCGTGCGCCTCCTGCACCTGATAGCTGCGCACGCACTGCTGGCCGACCAGCGGACATTTGTCCACGGCGGGCACGTCTTTCACTTCACCGTTTCCCGCCACTTCCACGCCGTGATACCAGCAGGCGATGCGGTCGCCGAGGTTCCAGCCCATCGACAGACGCGCGCCGCGGTGCGGACAGCGGTCTTCCAGCGCCTGCACCTGACCATCTTTATTGCGCCAGACCACAATCTGTTCGCCCAGACGAGTAATGCCCACGGGCGCAGACTGCACTTCCCAGCTCGCCAGCACCGGATACCAGAGGCCACGCAGACCTTTATCGAGATAGTTTTGTACGGTAGTTGTCATCGCGTCGTCCTCAGTAGCCGTTAACCTGTAATAATGCCTGGAAGCTGGCGTCGCTCCACGGCTCGCCCTGCTGGTCATGCATGCGCACCGCGTTCAGCCCGTTGACCAGCTCCGGCAAGGTTTCAACGCCCTGCTCAAAGAGATCTTCCAGCGTGGCGATAAGGCTCATTTCCCAGTTTTCCGGCACCCGGCTGCGGGTCTGCCAGATCAGGTTCTGATACTCACCCGGTTTATGAATGGCGCCGTTCCCGCCCTCTGCCGGGGGCGTAAACTGGCGGCTTTCGGGCAGCGCCGGGTTGAAGTTCAGGATGTCGCTCATGCCACGGTCTCCTCGACAAAAGTAATCTGGATTTGGTTTTCAAATACCCGAACCGGGTAGCGGTTGAGGTTTCGGCCTCCGGGGCCTTGCAGGCACTGGCCGGTTTTGACGTCGAACACCGCCTCGTGCAGCGGGCATTCCACTTTGCCGTCCTCGACAAAGCCCTGACTCAGCAGCGCATAGGCGTGCGGGCATACGTCTTCCAGCGCGTAATATTCGCCGTCGATTAAATAAACGCCGATCTCTTTACCTTCAACGTTGCCGCTAAAAGGGAAATCTTCCTGTACTTGTTCTGCGTCACATACGCCTATCCAGCTCATCACGATCCTCCAGGCTTTTGTTTCATATATGAAACTCTGTTTCTTATTTAATACGGTCAATATAAAAGCGATGAATGTTTCGTCAAGCGTCAATGTGACGAATTTGTTAATCAATCGACAATTAATAAGCTAAGTGTGCAAGGGATCACGAAAAAATGCAGCGATATGAAATTTTCATTATTAAGGCGTGAATGAATACGTTTTAGTGATGAACTCAAAGCGCAAATAAAAAATATTGACTTCTTTTCTTTTTCTTCCTTAAAAATAAACAACTGAAAAAGCACCGTGTTTCACCCATGAAACACATTTAAAAACACATCTTTAAAAACAATAAGTTTCACTGGTGAACCATTTTACATCCGTGACAATCACATTGATAAAAATATAAATGCGAGAACGCATAAGGCGGGCAATATGACGGCAAGATGGCAAGGCACAATTGCACTGTTATTTCTCATTATTATTTCCTACATTGACCGGGTAAATATCTCGGTGATGATTTTAAACCCGGAATTTGCCGAACATTTCCAGTTAAATGAAAACAGAATGTTACAAGGAATGTTAATGACCTGCTTTCTTCTGGGTTATGGATTATCGGCTTTATTATTAACACCGGTTATCGAAAGCAAACTGCATTATCGACATGGATTATTAAGCAGCATTGCGATTTGGGCTCTGGTCTGCGCCATTTCTCCCTTACTCGGATCGCTAATGGGAATGCTCATCGCCCGTGTGATTCTGGGGATCGCTGAGGGACCGCTCTTTTCACTGAAAACCCGCTTTATCAGCGATAACTTTCGTGCGGAAGAGGTTGGCAAACCCAACGCCGTGACCGCACTGGGCGTCTCACTCGGTCTGGCCGTGGGCTTTCCGCTGGTGACCTGGCTGATGGCCCATCTGGGCTGGGCCGGATCGTTTTATGCGCTGGCGGCAATCAACCTGGTGCTCGGTGGCGGCCTGATCTGGCGTTTCCTGCCGGCACCGCGCGGTACAGTAAAAATGCACAAACGGGGGCTCGCAGAGACAGTGATGCTTGCGTGGCAAACCCCGCTGTTGGGCTGGATCCTGCTGGTTGAAATCGCCACGCTGAGCTATCTCTGGGGGAGCAGCGCCTGGCTCCCGGCGTGGCTACGCGACGAACATCACTTCTCGCTGCACGCCACGGGCATGCTCGCTGCCATCCCCTTCCTGTTGAGCCTGGGCTCAAAATTCCTTGGCGGGGTACTGCTCGATAAAATGCGGCCGGAACAGGCACCGCTGCTGTTTGTCGCGGGCGGGGCGCTGACGGCGTTGTCCGTGATCGCGCTGATGCTCAGCCATCAGCCTGCCTGGCTGGCGCTGTTTATGCTGTCGGCTAACGTCTTCTGGGGACTTCAGGGCGCGGCCATTCCGGCGGTGATCCAACATCACGCCGCGCGGGAGGCGGTGGGAAGCGCGTACGGCATCATTAATGGGATCGGCAATATTTGTGCCGCCTTTATTCCACTGCTGATGGGGATGGTGATGAGATCGGTGGGGTCGGTCAGCTCTGGCTTTTCCGTGCTGGTGGTGTCGCAGATTATCACCCTGCTGGCGGGGGGAATGTTGCTGCTGCGCATGCGTCGCGCAGCAGCAATCAGCGCGTAAGGCTTATTCGCCTTTTTTCGCAGCCTGGATATAGAGCATTTCCAGTGCCAGGGTCGCCGCGGCCAGCGCGGTGATCTCGGACTGGTCATAGGCAGGCGCCACTTCCACCACGTCCATCCCGACAATGTTCAGATCCTTCAGGCCGCGCACCAGTTTGATGGCGCGGTCTGAGGTCAGCCCGCCGATCACCGGCGTACCGGTGCCCGGCGCAAACGCCGGATCCAGACAGTCGATGTCGAAGGTCAGGTACACCGGCATATCACCGACGATCTGCTTAACCTGCGCGATGATGTCATCCACGCCGCGATCGTTCACCTGACAGGCGTCCAGCACGGTGAAGCCGTTGTCTTTGTCAAACTCGGTACGGATACCGATCTGCACGGAGTGGTTAGGATCGATCAGACCTTCGTTCGGTGCGGTGTAGAACATGGTACCGTGGTCGAACTCGCAGCCGTTCGCGTAGGTGTCGGTGTGCGCATCGAAGTGCACCAGCGCCATTTTACCGAAGTGCTTCGCGTGGGCGCGCAGCAGCGGCAGGGTCACGAAGTGGTCGCCACCGAAGGAGAGCATGCGTTTACCGGCAGCCAGCAGTTTCTCGGCGTGGGCCTGCAGCTTTTCGCTCATTTCACGCGCGTCACCGAAGGCGTACACCAGGTCACCGCAGTCCACCACGTTCAGGCGTTCGCGCATGTCGAAGTTCCACGGGAAGCGGTTATGCTCCCAGGCCAGGTTGGTGGAAACCTGACGGATCGCCGCCGGGCCGTGACGACCGCCCGCACGGCCTGATGTGGCCATATCAAACGGCACGCCGGTGATCACCCAGTCAGCATCGCTGTCGTACGGCTGGAAGTTCATCGGAAGGCGTAAAAAACCAAACGCGTTAGATACCAGAGAGTTGTCGTACTGATGACCTAAAGTGCTCATGTCCTGACCTCTTTTAAAGTCGATGCGTTAAAAACAGATGAAAAAAAATCCCCTCCGCGTCGTTAAACCCGACGAGGAAGGGATTGATTCGTAAATCGCTTATTGGGGCGAATTATCGCCGTTAATTCATACGGGTTCAAGTGAGTATAGCATTCTGCCGGATGACGGCTCCGCCTTATCCGGCCTACATTCGTAGGCCCGGTAAGCGCAGCGCCACCGGGCATCAGCGGCACAGCAGCCTGTTGCCCTCACCCCGGCCCTCTCCCACAGGGAGAGGGAGGTCAACCTACTCGTCTTCCAGGTATGTGTACCCGTACAGACCCGCTTCAAACTCTTCCAGGAACTGCTGCTGCAGCGCGTCATCCAGACCGGTGTTTTTCACCTGATCGCGGAATTGCGTCAGCAGGGTTTTCGGATCCAGCTGCACGTATTCCAGCATGTCCGCCACGGTGTCACCTTCGTCGGACAGCTCCACTTCCACGCTGCCGTCAGGGAAGACAAACACGTCAACCGCTTCGGTATCACCGAACAGGTTATGCATGTTGCCAAGGATCTCCTGATACGCGCCGACCATAAAGAAGCCCAGCATTGGCGGGTTCTCCGGGTCGTATTCCGGCATTGGCATGGTCGTTGCGATACCGTCGCCGTCAACATAGTGGTCAATGGCACCGTCGGAGTCACAGGTGATGTCCAGCAGCACCGCACGACGTTCCGGGGCGTGGTTCAGCCCTTCCAGCGGCAGAACCGGGAACAACTGATCGATACCCCAGGCATCCGGCATCGACTGGAACAGCGAGAAGTTGACGTAAATCTTGTCCGCCATACGTTCCTGCAATTCGTCGATAATCGGACGGTGCGCACGGTTGCTCGGGTCCAGCTGTTTCTGCACTTCATGGCACATGTTCAAATAAAGCTGCTCGGCCCACGCGCGCTCCTGCAGGCTAAAGGTGCCTGAAGAGTAGCCGACGTGAATATCATGCAGGTCCATCTGGCTGTCGTGCAGCCATTCGCGCAGTGAACGGCGCGTGCCTGGCTCGTGCATCTCCTGCCAGGTTTCCCACATGCTTTGCAGCGAACGCGGGGCATCGTCTTGCGGAGGCGTCGCTTCGGTGATTTCGCTGCGCTCAACGCCGATGATGTTAGAGACCAGCACCGTATGGTGCGCGGTCACCGCGCGGCCAGACTCGGTGATCACCGTCGGGTGCGGCAGGCCGTGCTCTTCACAGGCATCGCCAATCGCCCAGATAATGTTGTTCGCGTATTCGTTCAGGCCGTAGTTCACGGAGCAGTCGGACTGCGAGCGGGTACCTTCATAGTCCACGCCCAGGCCGCCACCCACGTCAAAGCACTGAATATTGACGCCGAGCTTGTGCAGCTCAACGTAGAAACGCGCTGACTCACGCACGCCGGTAGCGATATCACGAATGTTGGCCATCTGCGAACCGAGGTGGAAGTGCAGCAGTTGAATGCTGTCCAGACGACCGCGCTCGCGCAGAATTTCCACCAGTTGCAGTACCTGGTTTGCCGCCAGACCGAATTTAGATTTTTCGCCGCCGGAGGACTGCCATTTACCGGAACCCTGCGAGGCCAGACGCGCACGCACGCCAAGACGTGGCACCACGTTCAGGCGCTCGGCTTCTTCCAGCACGATAGCGATTTCTGTCATCTTCTCGATAACCAGATAGACCTTATGGCCCATCTTCTCGCCAATCAGCGCCAGACGAATGTATTCACGGTCTTTATAGCCGTTACAGACGATCACTGAACGGGTCATGCCCGCATGCGCCAGTACGGCCATCAGCTCTGCTTTTGAACCCGCTTCCAGGCCCAGCGGTTCGCCGGAGTGGATCAGGGATTCAATGACGCGGCGGTGCTGGTTCACCTTGATGGGGTAAACCAGGAAGTAGTCGCCTTTGTAACCGTAAGATTCACGCGCACGCTTGAACGCGGCGTTAATAGAACGCAGACGGTGTTGCAGGATCTGCGGGAAGCAGAACAGTGCAGGCAAACGCTGGCCCTGCGCCTCACGTGCTTTCACCAGTTTGGCGAGATCCACGCGCGCTTCAGGGACGTCCGGGTCCGGGCAGACGCTGATGTGGCCCAGCTCGTTGACGTCGTAGTAGTTATTGCCCCACCAGGCAATATTGTAAGTGCGCAGCATCTTGCTGGCTTCCTGGGAGCTCATCGCAACCTCCTGCATGGAACGTAGTACACCCTGTTCGCCCGCTGACGAAGGCGAAAAAGAAGACATGTCGTCAGACATAGCGAACCTCAACTCTTTGTATTAAGTGTAAAACAGTTGACTACTATCGCAGCGTTATACGGCGATAACAACCCATAAACGGCTCCGTTTCCCAGCAGAGTATGCTGAAATCCAGACCGTGCGACCGGTTTCTTATTCATATCATTGTAAAACACGTATCCGAACTCTGTATGACAAGGTTCGGCGAAACCACGAGAAAACTCTTGTATTAACAAGAGCGCCCTTGTTCAGTTTTCACAAAGCGTGACCGGCTCTGGAATCCTGAGAAGCGCCGAGATGGGTATAACATCGGCAGGTTTGCAGACTAGAAATGCGGGTTGCGGGAATCAAATGCGCGCCAGAACGGCTGCGCTGAATTAGCGGAAAACGATGGTTCATTATCTCGTATCACCTCCACGGCCGCCTCTGCTGAAACGGACCACAAGCCAAAGCTAAAAGTTCACTGCTTAACCCGGCTGGAAGTGGCGACACGATGAGTTCATCGAGCGCTTTTTTGGTATGAGCCGCGCGCCGCGTTTTATACCGAGAACAGGGGTAAAAAGCAAAAGATAAATACGCGGGTTGCCAGGAGCGTCAGGAAAAATTTCCAGTAATGAATTCAACTCAGTGAGAGCGTTGTCAAAAAAAACTGGAAATCGGGCGAAGAAGTGACCTAAAATAGCCATCCAGATGTTAATCCATCTATACTGATTAACACTCATACTGCCAGTGTCAAAAAACCTGCGGCCTTGGTAGAATTATCTCCTTTGGCTATTCCACACAGCAGCTTGAGCTAACCAAATTCCTCTTAGGTGAAATAAAACATGGCAAAACACCTGTTTACGTCCGAGTCCGTATCAGAAGGACATCCTGATAAAATTGCTGACCAAATCTCCGATGCGGTGCTGGATGCGATCCTGACTCAGGATCCGAAAGCGCGCGTAGCGTGTGAAACCTATGTCAAAACCGGCATGGTTCTGGTTGGCGGTGAGATCACCACCAGCGCATGGGTTGATATCGAAGAGATCACCCGTAACACGGTACGTGAGATCGGTTATGTACATTCTGATATGGGCTTTGATGCCAATTCCTGCGCGGTTCTGAGCGCAATTGGTAAACAGTCTCCAGACATCAACCAGGGCGTTGACCGTGCCGATCCGCTGGAACAGGGCGCGGGCGACCAGGGCCTGATGTTCGGCTATGCAACCAACGAAACCGACGTGCTGATGCCAGCACCGGTGACCTACGCGCACCGTCTGGTGCAGCGCCAGGCTGAAGTGCGTAAAAACGGCACCCTGCCATGGCTGCGCCCGGATGCAAAAAGCCAGGTGACCTTCCAGTATGACGACGGCAAAATCGTCGGCATTGACGCGGTAGTTCTGTCTACCCAGCATGCCGAAGATATCGATCAGAAATCCCTGCAGGAAGCAGTGATGGAAGAGATCATCAAGCCTGTTCTGCCAACCGAATGGCTGAGCAGCGCAACCAAATACTTCATCAACCCAACCGGACGCTTTGTGATTGGCGGCCCAATGGGTGACTGCGGTCTGACCGGTCGTAAAATCATCGTTGATACCTACGGCGGCATGGCGCGTCACGGTGGTGGTGCATTCTCCGGTAAAGATCCATCAAAAGTGGACCGTTCTGCTGCTTACGCTGCACGCTATGTGGCGAAAAACATCGTTGCTGCAGGCCTGGCTGACCGCTGTGAGATCCAGGTTTCCTACGCCATCGGCGTGGCAGAGCCAACCTCCATCATGGTTGAAACCTTCGGTACTGAAAAAGTGCCTTCAGAACAGCTGACCCTGCTGGTGCGCGAGTTCTTCGACCTGCGTCCATACGGCCTGATTCAGATGCTGGATCTGCTGCACCCAATCTACAAAGAAACTGCTGCATACGGTCACTTTGGTCGCGAACATTTCCCATGGGAAAAAACCGACAAAGCCGCTCTGCTGCGTGAAGCTGCCGGTTTGAAGTAATCGACTACCCGCTGCTTAAACAGGCCAGCCTTTGTGCTGGCCTTTTTTATGGCGGGTGGCGGCAATGTTTGGAACCGCTTACACCTCACTTTCTATACCCCGCTTTCAGAATATTCTCTTTGCATGATCGCCTTTCTTCTGCTGTTACATTTCCTTTCAGTTAAGTCTGAAATTCAAACAAACGCGATGCACATCAATTAATTTACCTCTATATTTTCAAAGCTTTAATTATTTTTACGGTTGCAGCTTAGTGTAACCGATTACACCATTGTGATTTGTCTCACATATTTTTACGGGTCGCTCACCTACCCTTAACATCGATAAAACTGATAACCCAACTGGAGGGCATAATGCCTGACAATAATAAACAGGGGCGTACGTCCAACAAGGCGATGACTTTCTTCGTCTGCTTCCTTGCCGCCCTGGCAGGATTACTCTTTGGCCTGGATATCGGCGTGATTGCCGGCGCTCTTCCCTTCATCGCAGACGAATTCCAGATTAACGCACACACCCAGGAATGGGTGGTCAGCTCCATGATGTTTGGCGCGGCCGTCGGGGCCGTCGGCAGCGGCTGGCTCTCTTTCAAGCTGGGACGTAAAAAGAGCCTGATGATTGGCGCGATCCTCTTCGTCGCCGGTTCCCTCTTCTCTGCCGCCGCCCCTAACGTTGAAGTGCTTATTCTTTCCCGCGTGCTGTTGGGGCTGGCCGTGGGCGTGGCGTCTTATACCGCGCCGCTTTACCTGTCAGAAATCGCGCCGGAGAAAATCCGCGGCAGTATGATTTCGATGTACCAGCTGATGATCACCATCGGTATTTTGGGCGCTTACCTGTCCGATACCGCGTTCAGCTACAGCGGCGCATGGCGCTGGATGCTGGGCGTGATCATCATTCCAGCTGTTCTGCTGCTGATTGGCGTCTTCTTCCTGCCGGACAGCCCGCGCTGGTTTGCCGCCAAACGCCGCTTCCACGATGCTGAACGGGTACTCTTACGCCTGCGAGATACCAGCGCAGAGGCGAAGAATGAGCTGGAAGAGATCCGCGAAAGCCTGAAGGTGAAACAGTCTGGCTGGGCACTGTTCAAAGAGAACAGCAACTTCCGCCGCGCGGTGTTCCTTGGCGTGCTGTTACAGGTAATGCAGCAGTTCACCGGGATGAACGTCATCATGTATTACGCGCCAAAAATCTTTGAACTGGCGGGTTATACCAATACCACCGAGCAGATGTGGGGCACCGTGATCGTGGGGCTGACCAACGTGCTGGCGACCTTCATCGCGATCGGTCTGGTCGATCGCTGGGGACGTAAGCCAACGCTGACCCTGGGCTTCCTGGTGATGGCCGCCGGTATGGGGATTCTCGGTACCATGATGCACATGGGCATTCACTCTCCAACCGCGCAGTACCTGGCGGTAGGTATGCTGCTGATGTTTATCGTCGGGTTTGCAATGAGTGCCGGTCCGCTGATTTGGGTTCTGTGCTCTGAAATCCAGCCGCTGAAAGGGCGTGATTTCGGTATCACCTGCTCTACCGCGACCAACTGGATTGCCAACATGATCGTCGGTGCCACGTTCCTCACCATGCTCAACACGCTGGGCAATGCGAACACCTTCTGGGTCTACGCCGGTCTGAACCTGTTCTTTATTGTTCTCACCGTCTGGCTGGTTCCTGAAACCAAACACGTTTCACTGGAACACATTGAACGTAATCTGATGAAAGGTCGTCCGCTGCGCGAAATTGGCGCACACGACTAATCCTCTTGCGGGAGGCGCCTCTTGCGCCTCCCCGCTTCGCGCTTTATGCTCTGCCCCTATGAAAGCACCCCGTCTCCCCATCGCCATTCAGCAGGCCGTTATGCGCAGCCTGCGGGAAAAACTCGCCCAGGCCAACCTGAAGCTCGGCCGTAATTATCCGGAGCCGAAACTCGTCTACCAGCAGCGAGGAACCGCGGCGGGTACCGCCTGGCTGGAATCCTATGAGATCCGCCTGAACCCGGTTCTGATGATGGAAAATCAACAGGCGTTTATTGAGGAGGTGGTACCGCACGAACTGGCACACCTTCTGGTATGGAAACACTTCGGCCGCGTGGCTCCGCACGGCAAAGAGTGGAAATGGATGATGGAGGCGGTGCTCGGCGTTCCGGCACGCCGGACTCATCAGTTTGAACTGGAATCGGTACGCCGTAATACCTTCCCCTACCGCTGCCAGTGCCAGCAGCATCAGCTCACCGTTCGTCGCCATAACCGTGTGGTACGCGGCGAGGCAACCTACCGCTGCGTGAAGTGCGGCGAGCCACTGGTCGCAGAATAACCAACTGAACTTTCAGGAACTTTCCTGATCTGGCTGATTGCATACCGGAACAACTTTCGCTACGTTGCGGGCTCATTTTGACACGGAGTGTAAGATGTCCCGTAATTTCTCTCTCGCGGTTGCCTTTTTGACAACGGCCCTCTCCGGCCAGGCTCTGGCCGACGGTATCAACAGTTTCTCCCAGGCCAAAGCGGCAGGCGTGAAGGTCAACGCTGACGTGCCGGGCGATTTCTACTGTGGCTGCAAAATTAACTGGCAGGGTAAAAAAGGGATCGTTGACCTTGAATCCTGCGGCTATAAGGTGCGTAAAAACGAAAACCGCGCCAGCCGCATCGAGTGGGAACATGTGGTTCCGGCATGGCAGTTTGGCCATCAGCGCCAGTGCTGGCAGGATGGCGGACGTAAAAACTGCGCCAAAGATCCGGTCTATCGTCAGATGGAAAGCGATATGCACAACCTGCAGCCGGCGGTTGGCGAAGTCAATGGCGATCGCGGCAACTTTATGTACAGCCAGTGGAACGGTGGCGAAGGTCAGTACGGCCAGTGCGGTATGAAGGTTGATTTTAAAGAGAAAGTCGCTGAGCCACCCGCCCGGGCACGCGGCAGCATTGCCCGCACGTACTTCTATATGCGCGATCGTTACAACCTCAACCTTTCCCGCCAGCAAACCCAACTGTTTAACGCCTGGAATAAACAATACCCGGTCACCGAGTGGGAATGTCAGCGCGACGAACGCATCGCCAGGGTCCAGGGGAATCATAACCCTTACGTCCAGCGGGCTTGCCAGGCGCAAAAGAGCTAACCTACACTAGCGGCAATTCGCTTACACAGCATGACATATGGAATTTTTGACTATGCGTATTCCTCGCATCTATCACCCTGAACTGATTACCGCTGGCCGCGAAATCGCCCTGTCTGACGATGCCGCCAACCACGTTGGCCGCGTGCTGCGCATGGGGGCAGGCCAGGCGATTCAGCTGTTTGACGGCTCCAACCAGGTTTTCGACGCGGAAATTACGCGGGCGGATAAAAAAAGCGTGCACGTCAATGTGCTGCGCGGCGAAATCGATGACCGTGAATCGCCGCTGCACATTCATCTGGGCCAGGTGATGTCGCGCGGGGAAAAGATGGAGTTCACCATTCAGAAATCCATTGAACTGGGTGTAAGCCTCATTACGCCACTTTTTTCTGAGCGCTGCGGCGTTAAACTGGACGCAGAACGTCTGAACAAGAAGATCCAGCAGTGGCAGAAAATTGCCATTGCTGCCTGCGAACAGAGTGGCCGCAACCGTATTCCGGAGATCCGCCCGGCGATGGACCTGGAAGACTGGTGTGCAGAAGAGGAGAGCGGGCTCAAGCTTAATCTCCATCCGCGCGCCAGCTCCAGCATCAATACGTTGCCGCTGCCCGTTGAGCGTGTACGCCTGCTGATTGGCCCGGAAGGCGGCCTGTCGGCAGATGAAATTGCCATGACGGCGCGTTACCAGTTTACTGATATTCTGTTGGGACCTCGCGTTCTGCGCACTGAGACAACGGCACTCACAGCCATCACCGCGCTACAGGTGCGGTTTGGCGATCTGGGTTGACCCATTAACGGAGAAGAACATGATCAAGCTCGGCATCGTGATGGACCCCATCGCAAACATTAACATCAAGAAAGATTCCAGCTTCGCCATGCTGCTGGAAGCGCAGCGTCGCGGCTATGAGCTCCACTATATGGAGATGAACGATCTTTATCTGATCAACGGTGAAGCCCGCGCACGCACCCGCATCGTTAACGTCGAGCAGAATTACGACAAATGGTACGAATTCGGCAGCGAGCAGGATATTGCGCTCGCCGATCTCAACGTCATCCTGATGCGTAAAGATCCTCCGTTCGACACCGAATACATCTACTGCACCTATATCCTTGAGCGCGCAGAAGAAAAAGGGACGCTTATCGTCAATAAACCGCAGAGCCTGCGCGACTGCAACGAGAAGCTCTACACCGCCTGGTTCTCCGATCTGACGCCGGAAACGCTGGTGACCCGCAGCAAAACACAGCTTAAGGCATTCTGGCAGAAGCACGGTGATATCATCATGAAGCCGCTGGACGGCATGGGCGGTGCGTCTATTTTCCGCGTAAAAGAAGGCGACCCGAATATCGGCGTGATTGCCGAAACGCTGACCGAACTGGGTACGCGTTACTGCATGGCACAGAACTATCTGCCCGCGATTAAAGATGGCGATAAACGCGTCCTGATCGTGGATGGTGAACCCGTGCCTTACTGCCTGGCACGTATCCCGCAGGGGGGCGAAACCCGTGGCAATCTGGCGGCCGGTGGTCGTGGCGAACCGCGTCCGTTAACCGAAAGCGACTGGGAAATTGCCCGCCGCGTCGGCCCAACGCTGAAAGCCAAAGGCCTGATCTTTGTTGGCCTGGATATCATTGGCGATCGTCTGACCGAAGTGAACGTCACCAGCCCGACCTGCATTCGTGAAATTGAAGCGGAATTCCCGGTCTCGATCACCGGAATGCTGATGGACGCCATCGAAAAACGTCTCCAGAAATAACTTACCAATACTATTAGTGACAGCACCCCGGTTTGTCCGCATACTGGGGCTGTCGCTTTTTAAACCAGGAAACAGTACCTCTGACAATGAATTTACAGCATCACTTTCTTATTGCCATGCCTGCTCTCCAGGACCCGATTTTCCGCCGCTCCGTGGTTTATATTTGTGAATACAATGAAGACGGCGCGATGGGCATTATCATCAACAAACCGCTGGAAAACCTGCAGGTTGAAGGGATTCTGGAAAAGCTGAAAATTACAGCTGAAGCGCGCCTGCCGGAAATCCGTCTTGATAAACCGGTAATGCTGGGTGGCCCCCTTGCAGAGGATCGCGGGTTTATCCTGCATACGCCGCCCATTTTCTCTTCCAGTATTCGTATCTCTGACAACACGGTGATCACCACCTCCCGCGATGTGCTGGAAACGCTGGGCACCGCAGAGCAGCCTTCCGAAGTGCTGGTGGCACTGGGTTACGCCTCCTGGGAGAAGGGTCAGCTTGAACAGGAGATCCTGGATAACGCCTGGCTCACCGCACCTGCGGATATGAATATCCTGTTTAAAACCCCTATCGCCGATCGCTGGCGTGATGCGGCGAAACTGATTGGCATTGATATTCTGACCATGCCAGGCGTAGCGGGGCACGCGTAATGAGCGGCACACTTCTGGCCTTCGACTTTGGCACGAAAAGCATTGGCGTCGCCGTCGGCCAGCGTATCACCGGCACCGCTCGCCCGCTCACGGCCCTTAAGGCGAACGACGGCACACCGGACTGGAACCTCATTGAGCGTCTGCTCAAAGAGTGGCAGCCAGACGATGTGATTGTCGGTCTGCCGCTGAACATGGATGGCACTGAACAGCCGCTTACCGCCCGCGCGCGTAAGTTTGCCAATAAAATCCACGGTCGCTTTGGCGTTTCCGTGAAACTCCACGACGAACGATTGAGTACCGTCGAAGCGCGTGCCGGCCTGTTTGAGCACGGGGGTTTCCGCGCACTCAACAAAGGCAGCGTCGATTCGGCTTCTGCCGTCATTATCCTCGAAAGCTATTTCGAACAGGGTTACTGAGCGCCGGGGCCTACAACCGCCCCTGCGCCCGTCGCTCTGCCAGGCTCTGGTCAAAGTTCTGCATCCCCGCCTGCTGACCGGTTTGAATAATCCCGGGCAACTGCCACGTTTTACCTTCGCGGATAAGGTTCGCTGCCGCTGGCGTATTCACCAGCAGTTCATACAGCGCGACGCGCCCACCCTGCAGGTCGGGAAGCAGTCTTTGCGCCAGCACCGCCCGCAGGCTGCCGGCCAGCTGATTACGCACCGGGTCTTTCTCCTGCGCCGGGAACGTATCGACCAGCCGTTCAATCGCCTGAGAGGCACCGCGCGTGTGCAGCGTCGCCAGCACCAGATGCCCGGTTTCAGCGGCCGTCAGCGCCAGGCGGATCGTTTCGCTGTCGCGCAGTTCTCCCAGCAGGATGACATCCGGATCTTCACGCAACGCAGCGCGCAGCGCCTCGGCAAATGAGGGACTGTGCAGGCCGATCTCCCGCTGCTGAATCAGGCAACGTTCGCTCTGATAGACAAACTCCACCGGATCTTCCAGCGTCAGAATATGCCCATCCGTCTGGTGATTAAGAAAATCCACCATTGCCGCAAGGGTGGTAGATTTGCCGCTGCCGGTTGCCCCCGTCACCAGTATCAGCCCACTGTCGTGGGATAAGAGTTCCGGGATAGCCCGGGGTACCCCCAGGGCGGAGAGCTGCGGACAGGCCCGGGGCAACAGGCGTAGCGTGATGGAGTTGCCCTTCATCTGTTTAAAGGCACTTGCGCGCAGACGCTGGTTTCCCGTAAGGGTCACGGCAAAATCCACCTGCCCGCTTGCCCACCATGCCCCCTGCTGCTCATCGTTGAGCCACGTTTTCAGTAACGCATCCACATCGGGAGAGGGAAAGGGAGCCGGTTCAAGGCGGCCTACTCTGCGCCAGCGCGGTGGCGAATCACTGCACAGGTGTAGATCGGAGACATTATGCTTTACACTAAGGGCCACAATTTCTTCCACATCCATACATTACTCCTCGGAAAATGAACAACATTGCGCATAACCTGGCACAGGTCCGGGACAAAATCTCAGCCGCAGCAACACGTTGCGGCCGTGCTTCAGAAGAAATTACGTTACTTGCAGTGAGCAAAACCAAGCCTGCGAGCGCCATCGCAGAAGCGATTGATGCAGGCCAGCGTGCATTTGGTGAAAACTACGTGCAGGAAGGCGTGGATAAAATTCGCTACTTCCAGGAGCAGGGGAATACCGGCCTGCAATGGCACTTTATTGGCCCACTGCAGTCGAATAAAAGCCGTCTGGTGGCAGAGCACTTTGACTGGTGCCATACCATCGACCGTCTGCGCATTGCCACACGTCTGAACGATCAGCGCCCGGCGGAGATGCCCGCGCTTAACGTGCTGATTCAAATCAACATCAGTGATGAAAACAGCAAGTCCGGCATTGCGCTGAGCGAGCTGGATGCGCTGGCGGCTGAAGTGGCCGCGCTGCCGCGCTTAACCCTGCGCGGTTTGATGGCAATCCCGGCGCCTGAGTCAAGTTATGAAAGGCAGTTTGCCGTGGCACAGCAAATGGCTGTAGCATTTGAGGCGCTTAAAGCGCGCTATGAAACGGTAGACACGCTTTCTCTGGGCATGTCGGATGATATGGAAGCCGCCATCGCGGCAGGCAGCACTATGGTGCGCATCGGCACGGCAATATTCGGTGCGCGCGACTACACCCAATAATAAGGAAACCTGAGGAACGCCATGAAGACGTTGACTTTCCTGCTCTCAACGGTCATTGAGCTGTATACGATGGCGCTTTTGCTGCGCGTCTGGATGCAGTGGGCCCGCTGTGATTTTTATAACCCGTTCTCGCAGTTTGTCGTGAAAATCACCCAACCTGTTGTGGGGCCGCTGCGCCGTATTATTCCGGCGATGGGCCCCATTGACAGCGCATCTCTGCTGGTAGCGTTTATTCTGAGCGTTATCAAAGCGATTGTGCTGTTTATGGTCATCACCTTCCAGCCGATCATCTGGATTGCTGCCGTCCTGATCCTGATTAAAACCATCGGTCTGCTGATCTTCTGGGTGCTGCTGGTCATGGCCATCATGAGTTGGGTCAGCCAGGGCCGTAGCCCGGTGGAATATGCATTGATTCAGCTGGCCGAACCGCTGCTGCGCCCTATCCGCAACCTGCTCCCGTCAATGGGCGGCATCGACTTTTCCCCGATGATCCTGGTTCTGCTGCTGTATGTCGTTAATATGGGCATTGCCGAGCTGTTACAGTCCACGGGCGATATGCTGCTGCCGGGGCTGTGGATGGCGCTATGAGTGCAGTAAGCACCTGCACTGATGGGCTGGTTTTACGGCTGTATATTCAGCCGAAAGCCAGCCGTGACAATATTGTTGGACTGCATGGCGACGAGTTAAAAGTCGCCATCACCGCCCCACCGGTAGATGGCCAGGCAAATGCGCATCTGACCAAATATCTGGCAAAACAGTTTCGCGTTGCTAAAAGCCAGGTCATCATAGAAAAGGGTGAACTTGGGCGGCATAAACAGGTAAAAATCCTTAATCCGCAATCCATCCCGACGGAAGTCGCGGCTCTGATTTAACAGGATAAAACGATGCAGAAAGTTGTTCTCGCTACCGGCAACGCCGGTAAAGTGCGCGAGCTGGCCTCGCTATTAAATGATTTTGGGCTGGATGTGGTGGCGCAGACCGAGCTGGGCGTGGAGTCCGCCGAAGAGACCGGCCTGACGTTTATCGAAAACGCGATCCTCAAAGCACGCCATGCCGCACAGGTCACCGGCCTGCCCGCGATTGCCGATGATTCCGGTCTGGCGGTTGATTTTCTGGGCGGTGCTCCGGGCATTTACTCTGCCCGCTATTCAGGCGTGGACGCCACCGACCAGCAGAATCTGGAAAAGCTGCTTGTCGCCCTGAAGGATGTGCCAGACGAACAGCGTACCGCGCAGTTCCACTGCGTGCTGGTTTATATGCGTCACGCTGAAGACCCCACGCCTGTCGTCTGCCACGGCAGCTGGCCGGGGGTGATTACCCGTGAAGCCACCGGTAACGGCGGCTTTGGCTACGATCCGATTTTCTTTGTCCCGACTGAGGGCAAAACCGCTGCGGAACTGACCCGCGAAGAAAAAAGCGCGATTTCCCACCGAGGACGCGCCCTGAAACTGTTACTGGAAGCCCTGCGTAATGGCTAATTTGCCGCCTCTGAGTCTTTATATTCATATCCCCTGGTGCGTGCAGAAATGTCCGTACTGCGATTTCAACTCGCATGCGCTGAAAGGTGAAGTGCCGCACGATGATTACGTTGCGCATCTGCTGGCCGACCTGGATGCCGATGTACCTTACGCACAGGGACGTGAAGTGAAGACCATTTTTATTGGTGGCGGTACGCCGAGCCTGCTGTCAGGCCCGGCGATGCAGACGCTGCTGGACGGCGTGCGTGCGCGCCTGAATCTGGCAGCGGATGCTGAAATTACGATGGAAGCCAACCCCGGTACCGTTGAGGCCGACCGTTTTGTCGAGTATCAGCGGGCGGGCGTGAACCGGATTTCCATCGGCGTGCAGAGCTTTAGCGAGCCGAAGTTAAAACGACTGGGGCGTATTCACGGCCCGGAAGAGGCGAAGCGGGCGGCAAAGCTGGCTACTGGGCTGGGTCTGCGCAGTTTTAACCTCGACCTGATGCACGGCCTGCCGGATCAGTCGCTGGAAGAGGCGCTGGACGATTTGCGTCAGGCGATTGCCCTGAACCCGCCGCATCTTTCGTGGTATCAGCTGACCATCGAGCCCAATACGCTGTTTGGCTCTCGTCCGCCGGTGCTGCCGGATGACGATGCGCTGTGGGATATCTTTGAGCAGGGCCATCAACTGTTGACCGCCGCAGGCTATCAGCAGTACGAAACGTCGGCCTATGCGAAGCCGGGCTACCAGTGCCAGCACAACCTCAACTACTGGCGCTTTGGCGACTATCTGGGCATTGGCTGCGGCGCGCACGGTAAAGTGACGTTCCCTGACGGACGTATCCTGCGTACCGCAAAAACTCGCCATCCGCGCGGGTATATGGAAGGTCGTTATCTCGAACGTCAGCACGATGTCGAGGCGGTGGATAAGCCGTTTGAGTTCTTTATGAACCGCTTCCGCCTGCTGGAAGCCGCGCCGCGTAAAGAGTTTGCCCTTTATACCGGGTTGCCGGAAACCGTGATTCGCCCACACATTGACGAGGCGCTGGCACAGGGGTATCTCACGGAATGTGAGGAATACTGGCAGATCACCGAGCACGGCAAACTGTTCTTAAACTCCCTTCTTGAGCTGTTCCTCGCCGAAGAATCTGAAGGCTGATTCAGGATTTTGCATCCCGTTCTGCCAGCTGAGGGAAAGGCTGGCAGAGTGTGGGGATGGAAAAATCAAAACAACTCCGCAAACAAATGACACCCGAAGAGATACGCCTCTGGTATTTGCTCAGAGGTCGTCGCTTCTTTGGGTATAAGTTTCGCCGTCAGATGCCAATTGGTGCGTATATCGTGGATTTTGTCTGCTTTAAGGCAAAGCTAATTGTTGAGCTGGATGGGGGGCAACATCAGGAAAAAGAGGAGTATGACTCGCATCGTACCGAGTTTTTAAATACCAACGGATGGGAAGTCGTACGGTTCTGGAATAATGAGTTTCGCGTTAACGAAGAGGAAGTGTTGCATATCATTCTTCAACGACTGCAGAGCCTGATGCCCTCACCCTAACCCTCTCCCACAGGGAGAGGGAACGATTACACCCTCTCCCATGGGGAGAGGGCTGGGGTGAGGGGCCCTGCGCGCAGAGGGGCTACTTCAACGTCCCCACCAGCGCCTTCCTGCTGTCTTCCAGCGACACCACGCGTTTACACACGTCTTTACCGAACTGCTGGAAATCGGCTTCCTGATTCTTCCACTCGTTCTGAATCGAGGTCTGCAGACCGCCCAGGCTACCCAGTACGCCCTGCAACGGGTTACCGCCGCCTTTCAGTACCGCTTTGGCGCCCATCTCGTTAATGCTGTCCTGCAGGATACCGCCCATGGCCTGATTCACCAGCTGCTGGCCGTCAGCACGCACCTGATCAATCGCTTTGTAGTGGAAGGTCAGGCCGTCGGTACGATGCTCGATAATCCGGTTCATCTGCTCTTTCAGCTGTTTGTCGAGCTTCGTCAGGCGGGTGCGCATGTTGCTGCTCTCACCCACCTCTTTGGTAATGATCTTATCCAGCGCAACGCGGCCTTTCTCAACGCGGGTTAGCGCGCCTTCGTCAATCCACGGCAGCGCGGTACGCAAATCGGCCTGGTAGTCTCTGGCCTGCTCACGCTGCGCGGCGGTCAGGTTGTACTGTTTGCCATTGAACGTGACATCACCCTGCGGCGTGATGACCAGATTGCCGTTCTCACCTTTAACCTGAACGGTTTGCGGACTTAACACCACGTCATCACGCGGGGTGACGCTACATTTATACTCCGCATGGGCGGTGAATCCGGTTGCCATTAAGGCAACAGCCAGCAACGTTTTGCGCATCTTTAACACTCCCTCAGACAAAATGGGCCAGCTAATGCTGGCCCCTGACTTCTTTATTAGTCCCACCAAACGTCGAAAAGTTCGCTGACGCGAACATCTTCCAGCTTGTGGTCTTCAAGCCATTTACGTACCAGCGCCTGATGTTCTTCGGTGCATTTACCCACTTCCTGTGTGCAGATAAGACCTTCCCACGCCAGATAGCCGCTACCGTCGAAGGCCAGCTTGTTTGGCTCGATCACCTCGTTGATGAACGCATCAACGTCCTGATCGATCTGCTCAACGCTGGTGCCTTCCGGGAAACGCCAGGCAACGGAGAAGCCCACTTCCTGGAATTCTTCGATGTGCATCTTTTTACGCAGACGACGGCTACGATTCTTTGCCATTATTTCACCCTCTCGAACATTAAGTCCCATACGCCGTGACCAAGACGATGGCCACGCTGTTCAAATTTCGTTACCGGACGCGATTCCGGACGCGGTACATAGTCGTTGCTCTCTGACTGGTTTTTATACCCGTCCAGAGACGACATCACTTCCAGCATATGTTCCGCATACGGTTCCCAGTCGGTCGCCATATGGAAGACACCGCCCAGTTTCAGCTTACTTTTTACCAGCTCAGCAAACGGCGCCTGAACGATACGGCGCTTATTATGACGTGCTTTGTGCCACGGGTCAGGGAAAAAGAGCTGAACCATGTTCAAAGAATTGTCAGGAATCATTTTGTGCAGCACTTCTACCGCGTCGTGACACATCACGCGCAGGTTCTCGACCCCCTCTTCGTGGGCGGTGGCCAGACACGCGCCAACGCCTGGAGAATGCACTTCTATGCCAAGGAAGTTCTGCTCCGGGCGGGCTTTCGCCATGGTCACCAGCGAGGTGCCCATACCAAAGCCGATCTCCAGGGTCACTGGCGCATCGCGACCGAACAGGTCGGCAAAGTCGAGCGGCTGCTCGCTGAACTCAACGCCCATCACCGGCCAGTAGTTGTCCAGCGCGTGTTGCTGCCCTTTTGTCAGGCGACCCTGACGGCGGACAAAGCTGCGAATACGGCGCAGCGGGCGACCGTTTTCATCAAATTCCGGTGAAATGACGTCGTTTTTCATAAAAGAGTTGTCTGCTTGTGAGAATGTTCGGGAAACGGGCATTATCCAAAGTTAAGGCTTCTATGCAAGCATGGGAAAGATCCGGTTTACAGCAGATTGACGCTGTGCTGCAATCGGCGTCCCTGATTATACGAATCGATGACCATGCAAGCCTCTCAATTTTCAGCCCAGGTGCTGGACTGGTACGACAAATACGGGCGTAAAACCCTGCCCTGGCAAATTGAAAAAACGCCTTACAAAGTATGGCTCTCCGAAGTGATGTTGCAACAAACGCAGGTTGCCACGGTGATCCCTTACTTTGAGCGTTTTATGGCGCGCTTTCCCACGGTAACCGATCTGGCCAACGCGCCGTTAGATGAGGTGCTGCACCTGTGGACAGGGCTTGGCTATTACGCCCGCGCGCGCAATCTGCACAAAGCCGCACAGCAGGTCGCGACGCGCCACCACGGTAAATTCCCGGAAACCTTCGACGAGGTGGCGGATTTACCCGGTGTCGGACGATCCACCGCGGGTGCCATCCTCTCACTGTCCCTCGGCAAACATTTCCCGATCCTTGACGGTAACGTGAAGCGCGTGCTGGCACGTTGCTATGCGGTTGACGGCTGGCCGGGGAAAAAAGAGGTCGAAAAGCGGCTGTGGGAGATCAGCGAAGCGGTGACCCCGGCAAAGGGCGTGGAGCGGTTTAACCAGGCGATGATGGATCTCGGTGCGATGGTCTGCACGCGCTCGAAACCAAAATGCGAGCTCTGCCCGCTCAATAACCTGTGCGTGGCGTACGCAAATCATTCCTGGGCGCAGTATCCCGGTAAAAAGCCTAAGCAGACGCTGCCGGAGCGCACCGGTTACATGCTGTTGATGCAGCACGGGGACGAGGTCTTTCTGGCGCAGCGCCCGCCGAGCGGCCTCTGGGGTGGTCTATACTGCTTCCCACAGTTTGAAGATGAAGCCACGCTGCGGGCCTGGCTTAAACAGCGCGGCATTGCTGCCGATAACCTGACGCAGCAGACCGCGTTTCGCCACACTTTCAGCCATTTCCATCTGGATATAGTGCCGATGTGGCTTCCCGTGTCCTCCGTTGCCTCGTGCATGGATGAAGGCACCGCTCTCTGGTATAACTTAGCGCAACCGCCATCAGTCGGGCTGGCGGCTCCCGTGGAGCGCCTGTTACAACAATTACGTGCCGGTGCAATGGTTTAGCATCGGCTAAAAAAGAGGAATGAGTATGGCCAGAACCATTTTTTGTACTTTCCTGCAGCGCGACGCTGAAGGCCAGGACTTCCAGCTCTATCCGGGCGAACTGGGTAAGCGCATTTATAACGAGATCTCCAAAGAAGCCTGGGGACAGTGGCAGAAAAAACAGACCATGCTGATTAACGAGAAAAAACTCAGCATGATGAACCCGGAACACCGCAAGCTGCTGGAGCAGGAGATGGTGAACTTCCTGTTCGAAGGTAAAGACGTCCACATCGAAGGTTATACGCCGCCGGAAAAATAACAGCGCGCGGGGGAAACCCCGCCGTTCAAGCAAACACAACACGCACTCCCGGAATGATGAAAAAAATTTTAGCGCTAGCCCTTGTTGCGCCGTTGCTTGTCTCGTGTTCATCCAAAAAAGGCGATGAATACAATGAAGCCTGGGTTAAGGACACCAACGGTTTTGATATTTTGATGGGGCAGTTTGCCCACAACATCGAGAACATATGGGGATTTAACGAAGTTCTTATCGCCGGACCTAAGGATTACGTTAAGTACACCGACGCCTACCAGACCCGTAGCCACATCAACTTCGATGACGGTACGATCACGGTTGAAACCATCGCGGGGACTGACCCTGCGGCGCATTTACGGCAGGCCATTATCAAAACCCTGCTGATGGGCGACGATCCGGGTTCTATCGATCTCTACTCCGACGCCGACGACATTACCATTTCTAAAGAGCCGTTCCTGTACGGTCAGGTCGTGGACCAGACCGGTCAGCCTATCCGCTGGGAAGGCCGCGCCACGAAATTCGCCGACTATCTGCTGCAAACGCGTCTGAAAAGCCGCACCAACGGCCTGAAAGTGATTTATAGCGTCACAATTAACCTGGTGCCGAACCACCTCGACAAGCGTGCGCATAAGTATCTGGGCATGGTGCGTCAGGCCTCACGTAAATATGGCGTGGATGAGTCGCTGATCCTGGCGATCATGCAGACCGAATCGTCCTTTAACCCGTACGCCGTGAGCCGTTCCGACGCGCTGGGGCTGATGCAGGTTGTCCAGCACAGCGCCGGTAAAGACGTGTTCCGCGCACAGGGGAAATCCGGCACGCCGAGCCGTAGCTATCTGTTTGACCCGCAAAGCAACATTGATACCGGTACGGCCTATCTGGCGATGCTGAATAATGTCTATCTGGGCGGGATTGATAACCCAACCTCACGTCGTTATGCGGTCATTACCGCGTACAACGGCGGTGCAGGCAGCGTGCTGCGTGTCTTCTCGAATGACAAAGTGCAGGCCGCAAATATCATCAACAGCATGGCGCCGGGGGATGTGTACGCCACCCTCACCACCCGCCACCCGTCTGCGGAATCCCGTCGTTATCTGTATAAGGTGAATACGGCGCAGAAGAACTATCGTCGCCGATAATCAACACACCTTCTCCTGCAAGGAAAAGGTGTTCTGCTTCCCCTCTCCCTGTGGGAGAGGGCCAGGGTGAGGGCATCAGGCCGCACCCACCCCATCTCACCCCACCCATACGAAAATGTTATTTGCATCACAATCCAAACTGCAAATTAATGTGGATTGCATTTTTTTGCGGGAGGTAACAAAACATATCGTTGCCAACTGATAGAATTGCATCAAATAACAACCCTGAATGTTCCTATAACAACATATCTCCCGCTCACTTGTGAGGAAAGTAACATGAACCTTAAGCTGCAGCTTAAAATATTGTCGTTTCTGCAGTTCTGCCTGTGGGGTAGCTGGCTGACTACACTCGGCTCCTATATGTTTGTGACGCTCAAGTTCGATGGTGCGTCAATCGGTGCCGTCTACAGCTCGCTGGGTATCGCGGCGGTCTTTATGCCAACGCTGCTGGGGATCGTGGCGGATAAATGGTTGAGTGCGAAATGGCTATACATGCTTTGCCACCTGGTGGGCGCGGGCACGCTGTTTATGGCAGCCCAGGTCACCACGCCGGGGGCGATGTTTATGGTGATCCTGCTTAACTCGCTGGCCTACATGCCAACGCTTGGGCTGATCAACACCATCTCCTACTACCGCCTGAAATCCGCCGATATGGATATCGTGATCGACTTCCCGCCTATCCGTATCTGGGGCACCATCGGTTTTATTATGGCAATGTGGGGCGTGAGCTTCGCGGGCTTTGAACTGAGCCATATGCAGCTCTACATCGGTGCGGCGCTCTCCGTGGTGCTGGCACTGTTTACCCTGACGCTGCCGCATATTCCGGTATCTAACCAGCAGAAAAACCAGAGCTGGAGCACCATGCTCGGCCTGGACGCTTTCGCGCTGTTTAAAAACAAACGCATGGCGATCTTCTTTATCTTCTCCATGCTGCTGGGCGCAGAACTGCAAATCACCAACATGTTCGGCAATACCTTCCTGCACAGCTTCGATAATAACCCGCTGTTCTCAGGCAGCTTTATCGTTGAACATGCCTCGGTAATGATGTCCATCTCGCAGATCTCTGAGACGCTGTTCATCCTGACCATCCCGTTCTTCCTGAGCCGCTACGGCATCAAGAACGTCATGCTGATCAGTATTGCCGCGTGGATGTTGCGCTTCGGCCTGTTCGCCTACGGCGACCCAAGCCCGTTCGGCACCGTGCTGCTGGTTCTGTCGATGATTGTTTACGGCTGCGCCTTCGACTTCTTCAACATCTCCGGTTCGGTGTTTGTGGAAAAAGAGGTGAAACCTGAAATCCGCGCCAGCGCACAGGGTATGTTCCTGATGATGACCAACGGCTTCGGCTGTATCCTGGGCGGTGTGGTGAGCGGTAAAGTGGTTGAGATGTATACCACCAACGGCATTACCGACTGGCAGCCAGTGTGGCTTATCTTCGCCGCATACTCGCTGGTGCTGTTCTTCGCGTTTATCGTGCTGTTCCAGTACAAGCATGTACGCGAACCGCACGGCGCACAGCCAGTCGCGCATTGATTATTGTGCCGGGTAGGCGAAGCCGCCACCCGGCTATTTTATTGCAGCAAGCACCCACCCCACCGACAGCAAATCCGCGCTGCCGCCCGGGCTCAGGTTGCGTTCAATCAATGCGTTATCCATTCTACGCAACGCTTCACCATCCCAGCCGTCAGCCAGCAGTTCCCGCGCATAGTCCTGAACGTAGCCCAGCCCCTCAATGCCGCCGCGCGACAACAGATTGCTGTCCTGATTGATTGCCATCAGGCGTAACAGCAGGCCGTGAAGTGAATGTCCGTTCCACTGCGCCAGCGCTTTACGCACCGTCGCAAAACCACTCTCCGCCTCGCCGCGCGCGCCGGTTAAGCCGTACTGCCGGAACTGCCGCTCCCCCGCCGTCGCCTGCCCGCTGCGTTCGGCCAGCTCTCGCGAAACCAGCCCGTGGCAGATGTTACTCACCTCACAACAGAGGCTTTCTGCGGAGATATTTTTCACACGCCCGGCGGCGAAGCAGAGTAAACCAAGGGCAAAAATGCCCCCTTTATGCGTGTTCACCCCGTTCGTCGCGGCATACATCGCCTGCTCACAGGCCATCCCCATCGGGCGGAGGAGCCGTAACTGTTCGCCTGCGGGTTTATCGGCATGCGTGTTACCCAACTCAGCAAAGCGCGAAAACCACGGCGTAATCGCCATAATGCTGCGGACAAACAGCGCGTGATCCATATCGCGATGGGAGCCGTTATTGAGCCTGTCCACCAGCCCCGGTTTCGGTGTCAGCGCCAGCTCCTGCCACAGCGCCTCTGCGGCAAGCGCGGGGACGTCAAGCGGGCGCGGTTTAGTCGCGAGCAAACCAGTCATCGATCATCTTCTCCACGCGCGCCACCACCTGCTCCACAGGATGTTTGCGCGAACGGGAACAGGCGTGGGCCGGTTCATCACAAATCAGGCAGCGTCTGAGATGGGAGCCCAGCGACTGACGTCCAACGTGGCCGTTTTCAGGGCAAATCACATCCAGATCCCACAGCCTGCCAAGCGGGTGCGTCTGCTCCAGCTCCGCACAGTGGGCTTTGATTTCTGCCGCGGGATGGGCCACACACCACAGCGCTTCGGGCCCGGTCGGGAGCCACAGCACCTGGCGGTCCAGCACCTGCCAGCGGTTTTCCCACAGCAGCTGGTCGCACATTTGTAACGCCACGCCCATGGTGTTGCGATAGCGCAGGCTGTCTTTGATCTCCCCGGGTGTTAACAGCGTGAGGGAGATCACCGGTTGTTGATAGTGCGTAAGCCAGTCAGCCTGACGGGCTGCGCGGCGCTCTTTCGCCGCCAGCAGCGCGTCCAGGCTGACACCCGCCCGCACGGGTGTCGCAATGGTCATATTCACTCCTTTACCTGTCGAACGGTGTCGATCACGCTGCCGTCGCGGTAGCGGATCACCCCGACAATTTTGTCTGTGAACTCAATTGGTTTCGGTACGCCTGTCAGCGAAATTGCCCGCTCATAGAGGGCGTTGATATCCACAACCTTCAGCCCTGCTTCCATGAGGCGTTCGCGGATCTCCGGGCGCGCCGGGTTGACCGCAATGCCGTGATCGGTGACCAGCACGTCGATGCTTTCGCCCGGCGTGAGGCGTGTGGTAACGCGCTTCACCACCGTCGGAATGCGGCTACGCAGCAGCGGCGCAACGACAATGGTCAGGTTCGCCGCGGCGGCCACGTCGCAGTGCCCGCCGGACGCGCCGCGCATCACACCATCGGAGCCGGTAATGACGTTAACGTTGAAATCGACGTCAATCTCCAGCGCGCTGAGGATCACTACGTCCAGTTGGTCGCAGCTTGCCGCCTTACTGCCGGGGTTGGCGTAGACGTTAGTGGAGATCTCCACGTGGTTCGGGTTGCGCGCCAGCGAGGCCGCCGCCTGGCCGTCGAAGCACTGGGTATCGAGCAGCTTTTCGATCAGCCCCTTCTCGTGCAGATCTACCAGGCTGCCGGTGATGCCACCCAGCGCAAAGCGTGCCTTCACGCCGCTGCGCTCCATCTTCTCTTCCATAAAGCGGGTGCAGGCGGTGGCCGCCGCGCCGGAGCCGGTCTGCATCGAGAAGCCCGGTTTAAAATAGCCGGAGTGCTCAATCACATCCGCCGCATAGCGGGCAATCATCAGCTCGCGCGGGTTACTGGTGACGCGCGCCGCGCCGACGCTGATTTTTGCCGGATCGCCCACGCTCTCCACCTGCACGATGTAGTCCACCTGATCCTGCACCAGGCTGGCGGGCATATTGGGGAACGGCACCAGCGCTTCCGTCAACAACACCACCTTGCGGGCAAAATGGGCGTCCACCATCGCGTAGCCCAGCGAGCCGCAGCACGATTTCCCGTGCGTGCCGTTGGCGTTACCAAACTCATCGCTGCACGGCACGCCAAGAAACGCCACGTCAATGTTCAGCTCACCGTCCTGCAGCAGCTTTACGCGCCCGCCGTGAGAGTGAATTTGTACCGGCTCGTTCATCAGCCCGTGGGAGATGGCATCCGCCAGCTTGCCACGCATGCCGGAGGTGTAGATCCGGGCGATCACCCCGCTTGCAATATGCTCGATCAGCGCGTCGTTGCAGGTCATCAGCGAGCTGGAGGCGAGGGTCAGGTTTTTGAAGCCCATCCGCGCCAGCAGCGCCACGACGGTGTTGATCACCAGGTCGCCTTCACGAAACGCGTGGTGGAAGGAGATGGTCATTCCGTCCTTCAGGCCGCTACGCCTCACCGCCTCTTCAATGGAGGCGCAGAGTTTACGGCTGTGTTTCGCGTCGCTGTCCGCCAGCCACGGCGTGGCGCTGTGGGCGGTATCAAACGGTTTTAACTCCCGCAGATGGGGAAAATTCACATGGAGAAGTTCTGTCTGGTTCATTGTGTCATCCTTACCGACGCACGCCGGAAGCCGCCGCGCGTTCGAGCACCACCTGCGCGTGGTTAATAATCGGTGCATCCACCATCTTGCCGTTGAGCGACACCACGCCAAGGCCGTTACGTTCGCCCTCTTCTGCCGCTTCAATCACCCGCAGGGCGTGATCTACCTCTTCCTGGGTCGGCGCGTAGGCGTTATGCAGCAGGTCTATCTGGCGCGGGTTGATCAGCGATTTGCCGTTAAAGCCCATCTTGCGGATCAGATCGACCTCGCGCAGGAATCCGGCCTCATCGTTAACGTCTGACCACACCACGTCGAAGGCGTCGATGCCTGCTGCGCGAGCGGCGTGCAGCACGGCGCAGCGGGCGTAGAACAGCTCGGTGCCGTCGCCGCGCTCGGTCTGCATGTCCATCACGTAGTCAAAAGCCGCCAGTGCAATACCAATCAAGCGCGGCGAGCTGCGGGCAATCGCCACGGCGTTGATAACGCCAATGGCCGATTCAATCGCCGCCATCACGCGGGTAGAACCAACCTCGCGCCCGCACTCCTGCTCGATACGCTCAAGGTGGCCTTCCAGCTCGTAGATGTCGTCCGGGGTGTCGGTTTTCGGCAGGCGGATCACGTCCACGCCGGCGCGCACGGCGGCTTCCAGATCCAGCAAGCCAAACGGCGTGCTCAGCGGGTTTATACGCACCACGGTTTCGATGTCCTGATACATCGGGTGCTGCAGGGCGTGGAACACCAGCATTCGCGCGGTGTCTTTCTCGCGCAGAGCAACGGCATCTTCAAGGTCAAACATGATGGAGTCTGGACGGTAGATAAACGCGGTTGAAAGCATGGCGGCGTTGGCGCCCGGCAGGAACAACATACTGCGGCGGAGTTTGCTCATTTCAGCGCCCCCCAGTTAATGGCCTGTTCATCGGCAGCACGCAGAAGCGCGCTTTGCAGGCGGGCGCGGATCACACAGTCCAGCGCCCCTTTGTCTTCAATAATGATAAGTCCCTGGTGCACGTTCATGGCGCGCAATGTCTCGTTGACCACCTGGCGAATTTGCTCGCCAAACTGCTTAATCACTTCACTGTGGATGACTATCTCCAGCTCGCCGTGAGCGGGAGCAATTTTCACCATCAGGTCGCTGGACTCCTGCGTTCCGGCCAGCGCCTCCCTTACAATTTTCATGATAAATTCCTGGTAGTTAAGCGACTTCGGCACTCGCACGGTAGTGTGTTTCGAGGTGCGCGAAGGTGGAGTCCGGGACAATCTCCCGGATCCGGGAAAACTGCTGAGTCTTGAGCAAGCGGCGCACTTCGGACGCTGAAATGGCATTGCCGGTGGCCTTGATGCGCGGCATTTCCACCACCTCAATCTGCGGGCTCAGCAAGGCGTGCAGCGTCTGGTTGTACTGACGGGTGATATCGCAAAACGGCTCGGAGCCGATAAAACGATGGGTAATGCCCAGCGCCGGTGCGATAAAGTCGCGGAAGATCAGCACGTCGATTTCGCTCCACGCCTGCTGCACTTTGCCGGTCTCTTTCAAAAAGTAGGCCGGGAAGGTGGCGCGGGAGATGATGTACTGCGAGCCTTCGTGCACGGTCACATTTGGCAGATGCGCGACGCCCGCACGCACCATTCCGAGGCGCGCGCTGAACGGAAAGAACGAGGCATCTTCACGCACCACAAACAGATGCAGGGCGTCACACTGCATCGCCGCCTGCTCCACCAGATGACGGTGGCCGAGGGTGAACGGGTTGGCGTTCATCACTATCGCGCCAGTCTTCTCCCCGCCCTTGCGCATCCTGCCCAGGGAACGGCAGTAACGCTCGATCCCCTGCGGAGTGTTCTCCATCAGCACGGCGTTGTTGCCGCTCTGGGCAATCGGCCAGAAGCCGCTACGCGCAAAGCGCTCCTTATTGCACGGTCGCGTGCAGAGGAAGAGGTGAAAATGACCGCGCTCCAGCGCCGCATTCTGCACCTCCGCCAGCAGGCGCGCACTGAGGTTCTCGCCGCGAAGCTGCTCGTTCACGGCCACACACTTGATGACGTTGGCGGCAAGACCGGCGCAACCCACCAGTTGCGCGCCAGACCAGGCTTCGACAAACAGCGTGATGTCGTTGTCCAGGCCAAGGCCGCTGTCTGCCAGCAGATAACGGATCTGGCTTAAGCGTTCCGGGTGTTTCGCCACCAGCGTGTGGCGAAAATCGATGGGTTGACTGTTCATGCCGCCTTTCTCAGTGTGCCGCCGCAAGCCCGGTGGCTGGCGCTTCCACAATCACGTTGCTCAGATGACCGATATGCTCGATCTCCACTTCAATGCGATCCCCCTCTTTCATAAACAGCGGCGGATTACGCTTTTTACCCACCCCGCCCGGGGAGCCGGTGATGATCACATCGCCCGGACTTAAGCGGGTAAAGGTGCTGATGTACTCGATCAGCTCCGCAACCTTGTGGATCATGCTGCTGGTGTTATCTTCCTGCACCATGCGGCCATTCAGCCAGGTGCGGATCGCCAGCCTGTGCGGGTCCGGGATCTCATCGGCCGTTGCCATCCACGGGCCAAACGCGCCGGTCTGACGCCAGTTCTTACCGGCTGTAAACCAGGTGTGCTGCCAGTCGCGGGCGGAGCCGTCCATATAGCAGCTGTAGCCCGCCACGTGGCGCAGCGCCTCGTCACGGCTGATGTTTTCCCCGCCCTTGCCGATGATCACCGCCAGCTCGCCTTCGTAGTCGAATTCGCTGGAGTGACGCGGCTTCAGCACCGGCTCGTTGTGGCCGGTCTGCGAATCCGGGAAGCGCACGAACAGCGTCGGTGCCGGGTTGTGCTGGTCAAACTCCTTGCGCTTGTCGGCGTAGTTCATGCCCACGCAGAGGATTTTTTCCGGCTGCTCAATCACCGGTAAGAAGGTGATGGCGCTCATCGGCACGTCCACGGCATCGTTCAGGTAACGGGTGGCCTGCGCCAGCCCGTTGCCCTGCAGCAGCGCTTTGAGGTCGCTGTAGCGGTCGCCGAGACGGCGACCTAAATCAATCACACCTTCGGCCTGGACGATGCCGTAGCTGCGTTTTCCCTGGTATAAAAAGCTTGCGAGTTTCATTGTTCTTTCCTGAAAACTTAAACGAGGAAGTTGCCCAGAATCAGCAGTGAGATAGAGACGTTAATCGCGCCGCCGATACGGGTAGCAATCTGGGCGAAGGGCATCAGGCTCATACGGTTGCCTGCGGTCAGGATCGCCACGTCACCGGTACCGCCCTGGCCACTCTGGCAGCAGGAGACGATGGCGACATCAATCGGGTGCATACCAATCTTTTTGCCGACGAAGAAGCCGGTCGCCACCAGCGAAGAGACGGTGCTGATAATCACCAGCAGGTTAGTCAGCGTGAAGGCCGCGACCAGTTCATGCCATGGGGTGATCGCCACACCGACCGCGAAGAGGATGGGATAGGTCACCGAGGTCTGGAAGAATTTGTACACCACCTGAGAGCCTTCCAGCAGACGCGGAGAGGCACCGTTGCAGAGCTTCACCAGCACCGCCATAAACAGCATGCCAACCGGCGCAGGCAGACCAATCAGCTTGTGGCCGAGCATGCCCAGCATGTAGAGCAGCACCGCCAGCAACGCACCGGAGGCGATGGTGGTGACGTCCGCTTTGCCAGAGAACGCCGGTTGAGAAACGGTGGCATCGGCATTCGCGCGGTTCGGCATCAGCTGACCTTCACCGGTCAGGTGCGGATAACGCTTGCCCAGCTGGTTCAGACAGCCGGAGATGATGATAGCGGTCAGCCCGCCGAGCATAACCATCGGCAGCACACGACCGAGCGCCACGCCCTGATCCATGTGCAGCAGGGTGGCGTAGCCGATGGAGAGCGGGATAGCCCCTTCGCCCACGCCGCCTGCCATAATCGGCAGAATGATAAAGAAGAAGATCTGGAACGGCTCAAGACCCAGCGCCAGACCCACGCCCATCCCCACCAGCATGCCGACGATCTCGCCGCACAGCATCGGGAAGAAGATGCGCAGGAAGCCCTGAATCAGCACGGTGCGGTTCATGCTCATGATGCTGCCGACAATAATGCAGCAGATGTAGAGATAAAGAATGTTGGTGGATTTATAGAACTTCGTGGTGGATTCCACTACCACATCCGGCAACAGGCCGTAATAGACCAGCGCGGAGGGGATAAAGGTGGCGCAAATCGCCGCCGCGCCGAGCTTGCCGACAATCGGCAGGCGTTTGCCGAACTCACCGCAGGCAAAGCCGAAGAACGCCAGCGTCGCCACCATCACCACGATATCGCTTGGCAGTTTTCCGCCCAGACAATCAATGGCAATCAGCGCGCCCGCCAGGACAAACAGCGGCAGAGGAATAATCCCGATTTTCCAGGTATCCATAATATGCCACCAGCGCTCTTTGAGCGATGGCCGCTGAATATCAATCGGGTCTTGGGTAACAGAGAAAGAATCGTCAGTTGTGCTCATAATAAGCCCCTTAGTTATTTTGTGCGTTCAGCTTAGAGTCACAAAGGCTTACTTTATGTGAGGAATGGCATATTAAAAGCGAAGTTTTAATGGCGACTATGGTTTTAATGGTTTCTTTTATTTAATGTGATTTGCCCCTTATTTATTGCCGTGGTTTTTATGGTTTCTTTTCTAAACCGAACAAACAAATAACATTTACACGGTCGTGTTTAAGGGAAAACCCTTTCAGATAATTCTTTTGCAGGCCTTGCTGTGCAAGGGATCACAAGTTTTCGGCAAAGCGGGTATCCACGCGAAAAAAGATGATATATTGACAAACTTCGTTGATACCACGCGTGATTGTTATGAAAGTATCGTTTCAGATTAAGCTGTTTGTTTCGCTGGTTGTCTTTTTCTCAGTGCTTTTTGCTTTGCTGGGCGGATATTATTATGTCGACGTTAGCCGACAGCTTTATCAGGAAATGAGCGCACGCGCAAAAATACAGGCGGAAGAGATC
This sequence comes from Enterobacter sp. 03-F-07-AD-ECC, assembly GCF_047530935.1. Taxonomy (NCBI): domain Bacteria; kingdom Pseudomonadati; phylum Pseudomonadota; class Gammaproteobacteria; order Enterobacterales; family Enterobacteriaceae; genus Enterobacter; species Enterobacter sp. 03-F-07-AD-ECC. The sequence continues at coordinate 393,512 of NZ_JBLKBZ010000004.1, forward strand.
GCCCTTATTCCGTCATTACGAAAAGAGGTCGAACAAAAAGATATCAACGCCATTCACGATTTTATGCAGAAAATAGCCACCCACAGTGATGCCAGTTTTATTGTGATTGGCGATAACAAAGGGCTGCATCTGTTTCATTCCGTTTTTGCGGACAGAGTGGGCCATACGCTGGTCGGCGGAGACAACGAAGAGGTGCTGCGCGGTAAAAGCACCACCACTATCCGCAAGGGAGGATTAGGCATTTCGCTGCGCAGCAAAGCGCCCATTTTTAACGATGCCGGTCAGGTAGTGGGAATTGTCTCGGTAGGCTATCTCACCAGCTATCTTGAAACCATCACCGTCAGTAAAGTGGTTAACATCCTGATCGCCGCCGTACTGTTACTGCTTGCCCTCTTTATCTTCTCCTGGTTCTTTACCCGCAGTATCAAGAAGCAGATTTTCTCCCTGGAGCCGCGAGAGATTGGTCTGCTGGTGCGCCAGCAGAAGGCGATGATGGAGTCCATTTATGAAGGGGTGATCGCCATTGACGATGAACGGCGAATAGAAGTGATTAACCAGGCGGCACGCAAACTGCTGGGCCTGAGCCAGCCGGCCCGGGAACTGCGCGGGCAGCTGATAAGCGAGGTAATCGATCCTGTTCCGTTCTTCGAAACACAAACGATGCTCGCCAAAGATACCCATGACGAGATTTGCCGCTTTAACGATCTCACGGTGATCGCCAGCCGGGTGCGCATCATGCTTGAGAACTCTCTGCAGGGCTGGGTGATCACCTTCCGCGATCGCAACGAGATCGACTCGCTCAGCGCCCAGCTCAGCCAGGTCAAACGCTATGTTGATAACCTGCGCATTATGCGTCACGAGCAGCTAAACCGGATGACCACTCTCTCCGGCCTGCTGCATATGGGCCGCTACGAGGAGGCGATTGGCTACATTCAGGCGCAGTCGGAACACGCTCAGGAGCTGCTGGACTTTATCTCTTCGCGCTTCAGCTCCCCGACACTGTGCGGCCTGCTGCTGGGGAAAGCCGCGCGGGCGCGGGAGAAAGGCGTCGAGCTGAACTTCGACCCGATCTGTCGTCTGGACAGACCGTTCCTCGCGCTGCCTGAGGAGGCGCTGATTTCTATCATTGGCAACCTGCTGGATAACGCCATTGAAGCGACCCAGCGCTCGCCGCTTCCGCATGCTCCTGTGGAAGTGCTGATAAAACTGAGCGAACAAGAACTCATCATCGAAGTGGCCGATCAGGGCGTTGGCATTAAACCGGAGATCCGTGACAGGATATTTGAGCGCGGCATCACCACCAAAACGCGCGGCGATCACGGCATTGGTTTGTATCTGATCGAAAGCTATGTCACACAGGCTGGCGGTGCAATTGAGGTTGCCGATAACACGCCGCGGGGGGCGATTTTCTCACTGTTTATCCCCGCCACGGGAACCGCCCGGCATCCCGCACAGGAACAGGAAGATACCGATTATGCAACATGAACTTATCGACGTACTGATAGTTGAAGACGAGAACGAACTGGCGCAACTGCACGCAGAGCTGATCGGCAAACATCCGCGTCTTAGACTGGTGGGGATTGCCTCGTCGCTGGCGCAAGCGCAGGTTGAGCTTGAAAGTAAACAGCCGCAGCTGATGTTGCTGGATAACTACCTGCCGGACGGGAAAGGCATCACCCTTATCAGTAACCCGATGCTCGCCCGCGCCAATTGTTCGGTGATTTTCATCACCGCCGCCAGCGATATGGACACCTGCAGCCAGGCCATTCGTAACGGGGCGTTTGATTACATCCTGAAGCCAGTTTCCTGGAAGCGGCTCAGCCAGTCGCTGGAGCGTTTTGTGCAGTTTGCTGAGCAACAGCGGGTCTGGAAGATTGTTGACCAGCAGAACGTCGATTCTTTATACCAGCTACAGGCGAAAAACTACCGCCAGGACAACGGCAGCAAAGGCATTGAGGAAAATACGCTGGCGCGGGTGCAGGCGCTGTTTAACGACAAGGCGACGCACTGTTTTACGGTGGATGAGGTGGTGAGTGAAACGGGTCTGAGTAAAACCACCACCCGGCGCTATCTGGAGCATTGCGTGGAGGCAGGTTTTCTGACGGTGGAGATGCTGTACGGCAAGATTGGGCATCCGCGGAGGATGTATAAACGTAGTGCGGTTTGAAGAAAAGTTCCCTCTCCCTGTGGGAGAGGGTTAGGGTGAGGGCAACAGCCCGCACTATCTCAATACATACCCATAAAGCCGTTTAATCCCGTCGGCATCCTTTTCGCTGTAAACGCCCTGCAGCTCCGGCGAGAAGCCCGGCAGCAGGTTAATCCCCTCTTCCAGCGCCAGGAAGTAACGCTGCACCGCCCCGCCCCAGACTTCTCCCGGCACCACGCACAGTACACCAGGCGGATACGGTAGCGCGCCTTCGGCAGCAATGCGCCCTTGCGCATCACGGATGCGCACCAGCTCCACGTTCCCGCGAATGTACGCCTGATTGGCATCCTGCGGATTCATCACCACCGCGGGCAGGCTCTCCTTGCGGAACATCGCCTTCTGCAGATCTTTCACATCAAAACTGACGTAGAGATCGTGCATCTCCTGACACAGCTGGCGGAGCGTGTAATCCCGGTAGCGTACCGGGTATTTCTGATAGATGGTCGGCAACACGTCCGCCAGCGGCGTATCGTCTTCAATATGCTGTTCAAACTGGCCAAGCATCGCCACCAGCTGCGCCAGCTTCTCGCTGCTTTCGGCAGGTGTCAGCAGGAAGAGGATCGAGTTCAGATCGCACTTCTCCGGCACGATGCCATTTTCCCGCAGATAATGCGCAAGGATGGTCGCCGGAATACCGAAATCGGTATATTCCCCGGTTTCAGCATCAATGCCCGGCGTGGTCAGCAGCAGTTTGCACGGATCGACAAAGTACTGATCGCGGGCATAGCCCTCAAATCCGTGCCATTTCGCCCCCGGCTCAAAGCTGAAGAAGCGACGTTCGCTGGCGATGACCTGAGTTGGATGATCCTGCCACGGACGGCCTGCCACCACTGGCGGAATAAACGGTTTGATCATATGGCAATTTGCAATGATCGCCTTACGCGCTTCAATCCCCAGCTCGACGCACTCCGCCCACAGCCTGCGTCCGCTCTCCCCTTCGTGAATTTTTGCGTTCACATCCAGTGCCGCAAACAGGGGATAAAACGGGCTGGTGGAGGCGTGCAGCATAAATGCGTTGTTCAGGCGTTTGTGCGGACAGAAACGCGCCTGACCCCGGATGTGGTTATCCTTTTTATGGATCTGCGAGGTTTGCGAGAACCCGGCCTGCTGTTTATGCACCGATTGGGTCACGAAAATGCCCGGATCGTTCTCGTTCAGCTCCAGCAACAGCGGGGAGGTTTCCGCCATCATCGGAATAAATTGCTCGTAGCCCACCCAGGCAGAGTCAAAGAGGATGTAATCGCACAGATGGCCGATCTTGTCGATCACCTGACGGGCGTTGTAGATCGTGCCATCGTAAGTACCAAGCTGGATCACTGCCAGGCGGAACGGGCGGGTCTCGTCTGCCTTCTCCGGCGCAACGTCGCGGATCAGATTGCGCAGGTACGCGTCGTCAAAGCAGTGTTCGTCAATCCCACCGATAAAGCCAAACGGGTTACGCGCCGCTTCCAGATACACCGGCGTCGCGCCTGCCTGAATCAGGGCCCCGTGATGGTTAGATTTGTGGTTATTGCGATCAAACAGCACCAGATCGCCACGGGTCAGCAGCGCATTGGTCACCACCTTGTTGGCCGCCGACGTACCGTTCAGCACGAAGTAGGTTTTATCCGCGTTGAACACTTTCGCGGCGAACTTTTGCGCATGCTTGGCGGAACCTTCGTGGATCAGCAGATCGCCGAGCTTCACGTCGGCATTGCACATATCGGCGCGAAAAACGTTCTCACCAAAGAAGTCATAGAACTGTCGTCCCGCCGGGTGTTTTTTGAAAAACGCCCCGTGCTGGTGGCCCGGACAGGCAAAAGTGCTGTTGCCCATTGCAACATACTGGCTCAGAGTGTCGAAAAACGGCGGTAACAGGTTCTCTTCGTAACGACTGGCGGCAGACTCCAGTTCCAGGAACTCCTGCGCTTTACCCGAGATGACAGCCGTGGCGCCATCGGGCACGTCCGTCGGCTCTTGCGAGAATAAATAGACCGGTAAATGAAAGCCCGTGCGTTTCAGCAACGCAAGAATGCCACTGCGACTCTCCGCGAGCGTAATGACGACTGCCGCCACATCGGTAAAATCAGTGTTATCCAGCGTCACCTTTTCGCGATGCGTGGACACAGTGGAAACCAGCTCACGGCTGACGGCGATTTTCATGGTTTTCATAGGCGCTATATACCCTCACCGAACGGTGAGACAGGGAGGAGAAAATTCGCGCAATAATGTCACCTTTTATTTTGAGGTGCAAGAAGGAATCAGTATGCACTTCACCACCCAAAGCTAAGCGTAAAAAAGCGCTGGCGTGTCATAATCATGCAATACCTATGATTAAGTAACAGGAGTTTTCCGTGGTTATCGGGCCATTTATCAACGCGAGTGCCGTATTGCTGGGCGGCGTACTCGGTGCAGTGTTAAGTCAGCGATTACCGGAGCGTATTCGCGTCTCTATGCCCTCCATTTTTGGCCTGGCCTCCCTCGGGATTGGCATTCTGCTGGTGATAAAATGCGCCAACCTGCCGGTTATGGTGCTAGCCACCCTGCTCGGGGCGCTAATTGGTGAGTTTTGTTATCTGGAAAAGGGGATTAACAACGCGGTCAGCAAAGCGAAAAACCTGATAGCCCGTCCGGGCAAAGCCAAACACGGCACCCATGAGACGTTTATTCAAAACTACGTTGCCATCATTATTCTCTTTTGCGCCAGCGGCACCGGGATTTTCGGTTCGATGCAGGAAGGGATGACCGGTGACCCCAGCATTTTAATCGCGAAGGCGTTTCTCGATTTCTTCACCGCTACGATTTTTGCCACCACGCTCGGTATCGCGGTGGCCGCGATTTGTGTGCCAATGCTGCTGATTCAGCTGGCGCTCGCCACCTGCGCCACCCTGATCCTTCCGCTGACCACGCCCGCGATGATGGCAGATTTTACCGCCGTTGGCGGTCTGCTCCTGCTGGCAACAGGGCTGCGCATCTGCGGGATCAAGATGTTCGCGGTGGTGAATATGCTGCCCGCCCTGCTGCTCGCCATGCCGCTTTCCGCGCTGTGGACCCACTTTTTCGCTTAAGATTGCGACGAACTGGTGAGAGATTGTGCATCCTGTAACGAAAACAACATTTTTCGTTGACGGCGGAGAGTGAATCGGGTTTAATGCGCCCCGTTGCCCGGATAGCTCAGTCGGTAGAGCAGGGGATTGAAAATCCCCGTGTCCTTGGTTCGATTCCGAGTCCGGGCACCACTTCTTCAGAGCCTGTTCGTTAAGAGATGAGATCCTTAACGGGCAAGACAGTAGTCCCCAGACGGCATGATGATGGTACTTGTGTTACCGCATCAGTTGAACACGGGACTTAAATCCAGAGGATGTTGTCACCATCCTCTGGATTTCTCACGTCCACAATTTACTTCACGAACGTATTTACCCTCAGATCTTCCCTGTGTCAATCTTTTGTAAAGCAAACATCCCTTTTTTTTCCATTTTTAATTTCATCAACTTAGATTTAACTTAAGATTAGTCTTATGCCGCATCCAGCTCCTCCAGCATGTCCCGGACCTTATCCAGGTCACTTTCAACATACTCCAGCGTGACCGCCGGCGTTGAATGACCCAGCAGGTCCTGTGCCATCTTCAGATTACGATCCGGCAAACGCATCAGGTTAGTCGCGATGGTGTGTCGGAATCTGTGCGGGCTGACTGTAAAACCGCATTCTCGTGAAAGTCGTCTGAAAAACGCACGCAACGGCGGATAATCCATGTTGCTGCTGATTTCATTCTTCCGGCCATCAAAGCGAGATAGATTAAACAACTGGTCCTGCATCTTCGCGCCACGTTCAAGGGAAAGGTTATGGAGCCTTTCAAGTCTGGGGCGGAGGTTTTCAGTAATCGGAACCCTGTGTTCCTTATGGTTCTTGGAACCCTCAGGCCGGAGATTAATCCAGCGGTGCTCAAAATTTACATCCTCCAGGCGAATGTGCAGCAGCTGGTTCTGGCGCATTCCTGTCCTCCGCAATGCATCCAGTACCGTTAGCCAGAACCATGCTGGCCGTAAGGCGCTTTTTCTTAACTCCATCATACCAATCCGTTCATCCTCTTCCCTTGCCAGCATGTGCAGATAAATTTTATTCATCTGCACATCAGTCAGTGTTTTTTTGCGTTTGACATCAGGTCGGGTAATTACGCCGTTGAAAGGGTTTTCCCTCATCGTTACAAGCCCATTAACGATGGCGTGATTAAATATAGCGCGCATATGAGTCACTTTATTATTCCATGTCGTTCTGCTCAGTCCTTCCTCATGGATAATTTTTCGGCGCCACGTTAAAACCAGCGTTTTATCAACCTGCTCTGGTGAAATACCTTTCCCGCTAAAGGAAATGAATGATCTGACTACCTTCCTGTAGCTCCACTCCGTAGCCGGGCGCAAAGATTTACTGAAAAAATAATCATCAAGCACTTCTTCAAATGCATTGTTCATATTCACCTCGTATATTGTTATTCTGACTTAAATAATAGTATTAATTTCTTCGTGCAAGCCATACGCTGTCCGGTGGACAGGTTCCTTTTCTGTAAATAATGTCAGCACTCAGCATGTATCCTGACATTTTGGTGTAACGACCGCTTTTGTCCGGCGTATCGTATTTATGGTAATGCCAGAGGCCTTTACCATTTCGTGAATAATGAACGTTCAGAGCTTCAAAGCTTTTTTGTAACTCTGATTTATCCAGTGACACGTTTGTATTCAGCGATAAATATTTAAAAAAACACTCAGGTGAAACAATGAATACAAACTGAGCCAGAATATGTGCAAAACTCTCGCCCTCATTGACACTAACCGTACCGTCAAGGATTGAGGATTTCAGCCAGTCCAGAAACTTTTCTCCTGGAGTGCCAGATTCCATCCCGACCAGCGAAGGCTCTTCAGAAGAAGTAGTTTCAACCTTCGCTTCAACAACAGGAGCACCAGAACCCGACATCTGGTCAAGCACGCTAAGAAGTTCTGCGGTTGATACCGACTCATCCGGGACAGTTTCATCACCTGTTCGTTCATCGGATGACTGTGTATCATGATTATCAAATGCCGAAAGCAACGTAACCTGACCGGTAACATCCTTAGCAGCATAATCACCTGTCTGGTTAGTATCGTAACCTATTGAAGCATTGTTAATTGGCTCTGGAACCGGTGTTATATTTTTGTGACTGGACGTTTGATGCATATCGTCGTCTATTAAATTTGGGATATTGTTTGTTCTGGATTCTTCCTCCCCTTCCTCCCCTGTGGTGATCACCTTATCGCTTTCAGAGGGGCTTGCTGTACCAGAAACGGTTCCTGATTTATTGGCAACGCTGGCAAGCGCATCGCTGATGATGCTGTTGAGAATTCCAGACTGAGCTTTTTGTCCGCTGAGATACAAAAATAGCGCACCTGAAATCGCCGGCCAGCGTTGAAGCCAGATAGCCGCAGCATCCGGGATGAGTTTACTGGCAATGTACATGCCGTTCATTGAAGCCGTTCTCCCCTGCCGGGGACGCACCCGCCAGTTTGCACCGGGTATTTCCATCCCCGGACACCAGGCTTTTCCGTTCGCCAGGCTCCCTTCAATCTGCGACAACCAGTCAAGATGATGAAAAAGCCCAGCCCAGAACACTGCGCATATCCAGGCAGGCCCCTGCTCTGCCTGCTCCTCAGGCGTCGCTCCCGGAGGTAACATCATACCGCGTACCAGCCTCACGGCACTTGCGGCCACGGATAAACTGAGGTTAGTAAAGCTCCCTGGTGTGGAGAACGGCCCCGCCCAGGCTGCCGGTATTTCCTGAACCCGAACAGCCATTTGCTCTAAGGGTTTAAGCCAGAATTCGTCAAAGGCTGACTGTGACAGTGGGCAATTTTCCCGCAACATCCGGACGATCTTCTGTCGCTCCGCAGTTCCCAGTAACAACTGACCGGACCGTACGTTCCTGAACCCTCCCGCTTGTGCCGGCTGCACGGATGGCCTTACTGAGTGTTCCGTTCCGACTGCCAGCCCAAGGCCTGTTAACCATTTCAGTCCACGCATAACCACCCCATAACCAGATTCCGAATTGACGCTACGCTATGGAGACGGTTGTATTTTGCAAGTCAAAAGCCTTAGTTCCTGATTAAACAAAACGAACTTGCATTAATCCTTAAAGGCCGGTTCACAGTTTTCAGATGAAGATAATTAATCAGCATGCTTCCTTAAGTGCCATCAGAAATCTGAGGGGAAGCGACAGGAATGCAAAGATTAGTGGTCTCTGGAATTATCCTCTGCTGGGGTCTTGCGAGTTACGGGCTCATCACTCTAATTACGGGGTATCAGGATGGGATGGTGTATCTCTGGGGGCTTGTTTTGCTATCCCCTTTTTCTCTGAGAGTGGTGAACTGGATGCAGCGCAGACTCATCAACCAGCCCTGCATCCTGAGCTACCATAAGCGCAGCTCAAGGATATTCGTGCATCTGTCGCCAAGCCAGCCAACCGTCAGTATTTCATCCGAACGTGTGGTCTGGTTCTGGAATGGAGTGCTAACCAGTATAGAGGACGCTCTCAGTGGTAAAGAAAACACCATCGTGATTGCCTCCCATCTCCTGACCTCTTATCGAATTAAACGTATCAGAAGGCATCTTCAGATTCAGGCCGGACATTACCGAAGCCATGTCATACATGTCCCCTTCACACCCGCTGCGCGTGCAGTTATGCAACTGGAAATTCTTCTTGCACAGTGGCGTTGGCGTGTACCGTCCAGAGCGTTATGGCCCGTTCTTGTCATACGAAAAACTTTCAATCCGAAAAAATAATTTCCCCTGTTTTGATTATTCACCTGTTGTCACACTGGCTACATCAATGTAGTCGATCTGAACGATCGATTTTCAACGTTATACATCCACTCTGGTGCGCGGTAACGTATCCACAGTGGATACAATAATTAATAACTTAAGTCGAATTAATGTATTAGCCAACACCGGGAAATTATATGAACCGTCTGAACATCACCTCCATCCTTGCCAGTATCATCACTGAACGGGATGAAAATATGCAGCAGCTGGTAGCCCAGCTTTCGGACGGAAAGAAAACGTCTGGCAGCCCTATTGCAATACGTTTTAAACCAGCTGTCAGGGATTTCGTCACACTGGTATCAGGACGCCTGGGTATTTCATCAGCTGAACTGGTCAATATTCTCGTCGAGGGTATCATGCGCGAGACGCTTATCCCCCGACAGGCTGTGATCACACATATCCACGAACGGTTCTGGCTGCTGATGGATGAGCACCGCCTGTCGGTACTGGACGTGGCTCGCCTGCTCTCGGACTGGAATATCGGTCTGAGCGTTCTGGAAAGCCGTGAAAGAACGATGGATTACTTAACTGCACCTTTGCTGAAACAGCTATCTGACTGGTTCTGTGTAAGTACCAGATGGCTGGAAGGAAGTGATCCCCGGCCAGTGTACCTGACCGCTTTCAGCGAATGGATGCAGGTTGCCATGATAATTAAAAAAAGAATTCAGGAATATACATCTGACGACAACCTGACCCGTCCTGACATATTCCTGGTCAAAGAGAATCAATACACCTCAGGAGATATCAAAAACGAATCCGGACATGTTTTCATTTTTATTCGGCGCTATAAAACCGTTAATAACACAACAATTCGTGTAGTTGAATGTATCGGACATTGTCCATCTTCAGGTGCTTATAAAACACAACTTAATTCATTCCTGAGCATGAGCAACATTCTCTTCAGGGCGCATATTCTCAACAGTTTCGACACATTTTATGCATCCGGTTATTTACTGCATGCGCTGAGAGAAGGAAAGATACTTCCGGCCGCTGCACTGTGGGAGATTCAGAAACTTCAACGAACAGAGTCAGGTAAGTTTTCTCAAAATATTTGGACCGAAGAGGAAAGAGAACCTTTTCTTTTCCCTGAGGAATTTATAACACCAGAATGGAGTAAATTTGTTAGCCAAATAACAGCCCTCAATATTAAGTGAAATAACTAGTCAGACACATTGTTTTATTGGTGCGCCAGCGCCAGGGGATTTTTTTGCCTTAAACACCATAAACGACAAAGGATATAAATGATGAAAGCTTCAATTTCAATGATTACACGCTGCGTTTCCCTTGCTCTTCTTGTTTCCGCAGCGCCGTCGGTTAATGCTGCGACGAACTGGATGGAGGCACGCGGTGATGCTATGGGTGGCACCGGCGTGGCATCCGCGCACTACGGTACAGCTGCTCTGTCTAACCCTGCTCTGTTAACTACGTCCGGACCAACCGATGATTTCAGCCTGGTGCTGCCATCGGTGGGCGCCCGGGTCTCTGACCCGGATAAAACCGTGGATAAAGCGGATGATGTTAAGGACCTCTGGGATCGTTTCGACAGCGCCGTCGCTAATCAGTCCGGTGTCAGCGAAAGCGCCGCGGCACTCAAGAGTAAGCTTCAGGATTTGAAAAACACACATGCGAACGGCCAGGTCGGGGCTTCAGTTATTGCAACTGTGCCGAACCAGACACTACCGTTCGCCGTTGTGGTGAAATCATGGGGTACTGTCTCTGTCGATGGTAAGGTAAGCGATCACGACCTGGAATACCTCGACAAGGTCGCCGATGGCACAATCCCCCCTTCTGCAGTGGATACTGACTCACTTACGTCAAGAGCCTACGGTCGTGCGGCTGTGATCACCGATGTCGGCGTGGCCATGGCGCATGAGTTCGAAACTGCAGGACATGCCTGGTCCTTTGGTATCACACCAAAATACCAGCGCGTTGATCTGTTTAACTACAACGTTTCCGTCAGTAATTTTGACAAAAACGACATTGACTCCAGCGAGTACCGCAATACCAAAACCGGTTTTAACGCCGACGTCGGTCTGTCCACAAACCTGAACGATAACTGGACTCTCGGTCTGGCCGTACAAAATATCATCCCCCGCTCAATCGATACCAAAGAAGTAAATGGTGAAAAGGGAACGTTCAAGATTAAACCGCAGGCCACGGCCGGCGCCTCATGGCACAACAGCTTCATCACAACCGCGCTCGATGTCGACCTGACTGAAGCGAGTGGTTTCACCAGTGATAATAAGCGTCAGTTTGCAAGTCTGGGTGCCGAGATTAATGCCTGGAACTGGATGCAGGTGCGCGCGGGTTACCGCCAGAACATGGCTTCCGGAGAAGGCAATGCTTTCACTGCCGGCCTGGGGTTCTCTCCGTTTGATGTGGTTCACCTGGATATCACGGGCATCGCAGGCACTGATCGTACCTACGGGGCGGTTGCACAACTTCAATTCACTTTCTGATCCAGCAAAATGAAGGGGCTGTTTACTGACAGCCCTGGAAGTCCTCAGGAGAACACTATGAAAAAACTCATTCTTTGCTCAGGTATCTCTTTTGTACTTATGGCTCTTGCGGGGTGTAGCCAGAACCAGCTCAATCAGTTTCAGCGACAACTGTCAGATGTCAGCACAATGATATCACCTGGAGAGCAGCATACTTCTGACAAACAGGCTGAACGTAATGAGATTACCCAGGCATTCAGCCTGCCAGTCGGCGTAGATACTGCTGCACTACGCCTGAAGCAACATTATGGTTTTCCCTCAGATGAAGATGTTTCAGCAGCAAGAAACAATGGCCAGGGAAATGCTGGCTGGTCAGCATCGGCAATTTCGGAAGGTGCCAGTTGGTCAGCCCAACCCGGGTCTTATTATCGCATGAGCCGGAACTGGGCAGCTAATGATCGTCTGACAATAGAAGTCACAGGCGATGCTAAACGCAGCAACGTGACCGCAATTTATCGTTCCTCCAATCCGGAGCATCTTAAACCTGAATGGACCGCGCGCCTGTGGAAACAAATTCCGGAAGTCGCAGGCGGTACGAAGGTTAGTCGGGAGGTTGGGCAATGAGCAAGTCACCTTCTACAAGGCCGCAGGAGACTGATATGTCCAGTTTACCAACTGGTGAAAATATCAAAGCCATTGAAAAGCTAATTAGCGATGCCTCAGAGGTTATTGCAAAACGCGAGCGCTCAGTCAGACGTGCAGAACGAAATCTGGAAATAGCCGAAGACCACCTTGCAGACCTGGAAAATCAGAGAGATGAACTCGTCATAGCGAGCTGGGGAGATGCTCCCAATTGGCATGGAATATTTAGTATGAGTGAGGATGCCTCAACTACCATGCGAGCATACCGTGATAAATGGGTCGGTACGATCGCAGGTCTGCGTCTGACTGCCTTCGGCAATATTTATACCGGACAGTCAGTTTACGGGATCGGTTTCACAACAAAGTCTGAAGAAGAACTGGAGCAAACAATCCAGATGGTGGAGTTTGTTCTGCCGTACCTTATTGCTGATGAGCGAAAAGAAAAATCATTAATGATTTATAACTACCCCGCGGTGGACTGCTGCCACAGCTTCGTTTTTAATATCGAAACAGGTACATATGGCATCGCCACAGATCGCTTTATGTCACGTCAGGAAACGATGGAGTTTCCCTCACTGGAATTCGCACTTCGTCACCTCCAGGCAAACACCTTAATAGACGATGTAGATAAACTGAAAAGCCTGAACGATGAGGTGACGGAATGAAAGATGTGTACTGGGTAGTCGAAGCCAACGGGAAGGAAATTGGCGCTATGACACTGGATGAGTTTGAATACATCCACAAGTCCGTAAAGGCAAACTGGATGAACAGGATCGTTGCCGTTATCAGGTTTTTCTTTTTCCCTGCATATAAGAAAACAGGCCTGTACTGGCCTGAAATCGAAGAGGAAGTAAAAGCACTTTTGCAGGTCAGAACTGATGCTCCGCTAACCATTAAATTCGTTCGCGGAGAAATGCCAACTCAGATAAGACTACTATAACGGCCAGTAGCAAGATGCTGCCTCATCAACCATTCAATCTCTATACCCAATAAAAAAGCCCCCGGGAGGGAGCTTTTTATTATTCAGGCGGCCTGATTCAGGACATGACGTAAACGACCGGGCCAGTTGCCCTGGTAATGCGCAAACGTATGCAACACACGACGGCGTTCATCGCAAAGAGAGTTGCCAATAACCACTTCACCTGGCACTCCACACAGCGTTAACTGAATATAAGCCATCCCCGCAGCCAGCGGATCGATATCAGTAGCTGAAACCCACAAATACCGGTGTGGTGAATAACCGGCATCGCGCAGCACAGTGGCAAATGCGAGCGCCATACATCCCGCGCCACAGGCTGGCTCCGCCAGGGTAATAAAAGGCTTGTCCGCAAAATTATCAGCAACGTTGCCGAGCTGCATGCGCGCCATCATGATGCCCACATCCCATGGGGTAAAAAACTGACCACGATATTTATCACCCAGTTCAAGCTGCATGAAAACCTGTCCAAGAAAATCACCCGGTGAATCATCCAGCCCATTGACAACATGGGCCAGCAATTCTGCCATACGGACTACATCCTTCTTTTCATAACGTGCAACTATGCGCAGATATTTCTGCTCCCGCTTTTCGCAGAAACTGAGGGCATTCTGAAGAGCAATAACGCTGCAACTGATGAAGTCTTCAAAAACCTGATGTCGATGGTGATAACGAGCAGTCTGGTTGAAAAGCGAAATGAACGCCTTTTCATGGTTTATTAGATTTTTCATGCATGTTTCCTTTAACGGGAAACACGCCCCTGACAGGGAAACAGTGTTTCCCGTCAGGGTGAAAAAAAGCCACAACAAGTGTTGTGGCCAGTATGTTGAACCGGTTAGCCCGGGTTATCCTGGTTTAGTGTCAGGCCCGAATGCTCCCGTATTGTGCCGCTGGCGCCGCATATGGCGTTACCGCTGTGGTTTCCGTAGAGACAAGGTACATTCTTGCTGTTTCACCGTTGCTCAGTTGCTGCATTTCTTCCGGCCAGGGGCCACTGTCAACGTGATCACCGCGGTCAAAACAGTTATATCCGGAAAAACCTTCATCCACTGATTTCCAGTAATGACGGATCTCACAGTCAAACAGCTCTGACATCTCACCCATAACCTCTCCAGATGGCGGGTACCAGGGGGTATCGAACGTCAGTAATATCGTGCCCAGTGATTCACGGCTCCAGTTGGCTTTATGACCAGCCGGGAACTCCACACCATACAGCTGCGTGTAAAGATCTGCAGTTGTGTTAAGCCCCCGGAACAAACCACTGTTACCGTTCAACTCAGTTGCAAGACGTGACGGCATTATCATCAGCATATCGCAGGGACAACTCGCGGCCGGCATTATACTGAGCCATTCCCAACGCTCCTGCGGATCGAACTGTTCCCCGAAGCTGGCAACACCAAACCAATCAGCATAGTGAACAGCCATCAACTGGGACATTATCTGGCGCGATGAAACTGGAATACTCTCCCATTTAAGTGTTTCCAGGCCGGACTGAACCCAGATCTTCTCCATACGTGCAATAGTAGCGCTGTCGAGCCACGCATCCTTTTCCATTAATTCCAGGAAATGCTGGAACGCCTGGTTTGCCGAAGTAGAAGCCCCCGTACCGGCGGCCGTAAGCATCGGATAAGCAGTAAACTCTGTCGCTTTTGTTGGCTTAAGTATCCCGGCACATCCAGCAAGAAACAGCTTTATGGCCTGCCGTATGGCATGTCGATAACGCGGAGTTTCAGTGCCGGCAATCCAGGACTGCATCACGTCAATACAAACAGATTTCGCGGTGATTTCCAGACGGTTTTTGCACCATGAAAACATAGTTATTACTCCTCTTTAGTTTAGACAGAGGGCATCTCCCTGAGGAGATACCCTCAGGGGATGCTGATGGCCAGGGCCATCAAGTTTATTGTTAAGCAGCCTTGTTCTGTTCCGGTTGTCGGTTCAGTGGCTGCAGTAAAAATTCCGACGCTTCCCGGGCAAACCGGCAGGCGCGGAAAAAGGCTTTTTTATCGTCACGGAGTACCTTCAGCCAACTGGCCAGATAGCTTTCATGCTGAACATCACCGTAAATACCCAGCTCTGCACAAAGAAAAGCACTGCCTGTTTCGGCAATAAGCTCCTCAAAGGCGTAAACCGGATCACCGAATTTTCGCGAAGAAGTTGTTATCCCTTCACGGCTAAGGCGGCGGCTGTGGCCGGTTGCATGAACCAGTTCATGCAGTAGTGTGGACCAATAATCAGCTTCAGAATTAAACTGCGAAGTCGTAGGTATCACAATTCGATCGGTTGATGGCTGATAATACGCCCGGTTTTGTCGGTACGATGTGCAAACCACACCGGTTGCATTCAGTACTGACAGTACCTGCTCCTGTTGTTGTTCACTGAGTATGGAATGCCGCTCCTTTTCTGCCTCTGTTGGCGGCATGCCGGCAACAGCATCCGGCAGTCCATCACACTGGGCGACATTGAAAAGTTGCAGCGGCTTCAGCATTGCAAGCGACTCCATGACGGGATTACCGTCTTTATCGAACAGCTTGTTATCGTTACCATCCGTCGCCTGTTTCTCAAACGGTTTGTAGATGATGGCCATCGAGCTGGTTTCACCCTTACGCACCTGACCACCCACGGCTTTCGCCTGCTGGTATGTCAGCCATCGATCGGATGAAAATCCCCGCTCTTCAGCAGACATCCACAGCAAGGGTATATTCACTCCGCTGTAATGGCGGCCGGTTGTGGCATTCACCGGTAACGCGCTGCCATGTACGTTCTGTGCAGAACGCCACGGCCGGCGCCACGGTGGAACCCCTTTTTCCAGGGCGGCAATGATTTTGTCGGTGACCTGCTGGTAAAGATCGGCTTTCTGAGCCGGCGCGGCCTTACGGCCGCGAATGGATTTGTTCATAAGGATGCAACCTGTAAAAAAGGGCGCATCCTCCCCGGGGCGGAAGAATGCGCCACCGGGAGTGGAAAAAAGTCAGAGATAGTCAGTAATACAACCTAGCGGCGGGTTCCCGCGTAACGGAAAGAGCCATCAGACATCACCTCGCTGACGCTGCTGCGTACGCTGCGAACCGCACTCTCAAACATCGTGCGATCAGCCGGTTTTGCCCGTTTACAGTCGAGACGGATTACCCTGTCAAGCACAGACAGCGCCTGTGAGCGCCAGCTCAGACGTTCCGCATTCCCTACACAGGCAGGTAAATGCCGGAGAGACTGATCGTAGAGCCAGCGAATATTGCTGCGATATTCCTCCACCAGGACATACACCTTTTCTGGCGGACGGGTCTCCTTACGAATTGTCATACCAGTCCCCAGTGGACCGGCCGATGGCATCATAAAAAGATCGTGGTGTTCGTTCAGAACGGCGTCGACTTTGCTCTGCTCCATAAAGGTCTGAAAAGCGTATTCCTTCTCGGGAATTAACAGGTCTGCATTTTCCGACCAGTTTGCATCTTTCGAGGGATTACAACCTTCCGCCCATGCCCTGAGCCATTCGCCGGGGTTTCGGTCATCCGGAACCCGGATGTATATACCAAGATTCTTTTCAAGCAGCAGTGGCCTTTGCATACCGCCCTGCTGTGATAAAAGAGGGCGTAATTCGGTTGAGGTAAAGCGAATCATCAGGACTCCTTAAATTAATAAGGAGGAGACCTCCCCTGGAGGGAAGGTCCCTCCGGGAAGTGTTAATCAGTCAGAACTGATTCAGTCGAAACGGTAACGCAGCCAGGCCATCTGCTGCGCCATCTGCCGTCCCGCCCGTAAAGCCTTACGTGCGGAGGCAAACTGACCGGCGCTGGCCAGTTGCTGATACTGCCAGTCACGCGAACTGTAGCCCGTTCTGCGTGAAATGATGGCGGTAAAACCCCCTTCAGACTGAACGACCTCGGCGCGGAAACTGCTGTGACCGCTACGGTTGGTGAACCATTCGGCCTGCTGCTGCCGCATTGCTTCTGAAATGCGGCTGAGGACGCGCGTGGTATGGGTGATAAGCAACAGTATTATACTGCTCATGGTTTTCTCCTTAGTTGATGCGGAGAAAACCATCACCGCAGATGCAGGGAGGTTGTCCCCGCATGGGTGGGTAAAAACGTCATCAGATGGCTTCTGTCAGAAGCCTCTGCAGATCACTTGGTCATCATTACGGATGAAAAGATGACTGCATTTCATCAGGTTCAAAATCCCGGCTTGCCGGAATTCTTAACCGGTAATCAGCCCCTTTTACAGGATGCAGCCGGTGGCGAAAGCAGTGAAGATGTCGTTTCCCGGACCACAGGGAACTGACCTCCTGTGGATTGGCCCCTATATTTCCATACACTTTTTATCACTTAACCCATGACTGGTTCGTCGCCGCAGATATTCCCGTGGCGAACGATACCCCAGTGCACTA
>NZ_JBLKBZ010000050.1:0-4919 GCF_047530935.1 Enterobacter sp. 03-F-07-AD-ECC
CCTGAAATTAAAAGGTCTGAGTCCAATTGAATATCGAACCCAGACCTATGTGCCTCGTGTTTAACTGTCCAACTTTTTGGGGTCAGTACAACCCGAGGCTACCCCCAACAACCTACAGGTTGAGAGTAGCCTCTTATTCTTTTTTTGACAAGGAGTAAAAGGCATGACGCCATTAAAAACTGCGTTAGGCATTGTCTTTATTATCTGCCTGACGATAGTGCTCTTTACCTTTATTACTCGCGGAAAGTTATGCGAACTGACAATAAAGAGTGAACATCAGGAGGTGGCGGCGAAATTAGCCTGCGTTGCAGGCTAACCTCTGCGGGCGGAATGACAGTTCCGCCCGGCTTGCAGGATGCTGAGATCTTAACGCACCCGTTTTTTTATTCTATGGCCGCGATTATACTGCGCGGCGTGTACCCAGATGATAAGAATCCATGAAACCATTTTTACTGTTGTTATTACTTGTTACGTCGTTCGTCCATGCCGATGAGATTGGCAGCCAGTACAAAGCGCAGGCGGAGGCGGGCGATGCACGCGCTCAGTATTATCTCGCCGACACCTGGTTCAGCTCCGGCGACAGCAAGCAGGCGGCAATGTGGGCAGAGAAAGCGGCAAAAGGGGGCGACATCGATGCCATGGCCCTGTTGTCTCAGATCCACTTTACTCAGGGCGATTACGCTCAGGCTAAAGCGCTGGCACAGCAGGCCACGATTGCGGGCAGCAAGCGTGGCGCCATTATGCTGGCACGCGTCCTGGTGAATACCCAGAGTGGCAAAACAGACTACCCGCAGGCCATCAAACTGCTGCAGACGGCCACCGAAGATATCGACAACGACTCTGCGGTAGATGCGCAAATGCTGCTGGGTCTGATTTATGCCAACGGTGTAGAAGTGGCCCAGGACGATGCTCTGGCGGCATCATGGTTTAAGCGCAGCTCGTCTCTGTCACGCACCGGCTATGCCGAATACTGGGCAGGGATGCTGTTCCAGCAGGGCGAGAAAGGCTTTATCACGCCCAATAAACAGAAGGCGCTCTACTGGTTGAACCTGAGCTGTACGGAAGGGTTTGATACGGGATGTGAAGAGTTTGATGCGTTGAGCGGGGAGTAGAATCCCCTCACCCTAACCCTCTCCCCACAGGGGAGAGGGAAGAATACGTTACATTACTGGTCAGCCGTCTTATCAAAACGACCCAGCACCTCGCGTTCATACGCCAGCGCTTTTTTACGGTCGAACTTATGTTCCCACTTGGCGATAACCAGCACCGCCAGCGCGTTTCCAACCACGTTCAGCGCCGTACGCGCCATATCGAGGATACGGTCAACACCGGCGATAAACGCCAGGCCTTCCAGCGGAATACCGACACTGCCAAGCGTCGCCAGCAGCACCACGAAGGAGACACCCGGCACGCCCGCGATCCCTTTTGAGGTCACCATCAGCGTCAGCACCAGCACAATTTCCTGCCACAGCGACAGATCAATGCCGTACAGCTGGGCAATAAAGATGGCTGCAATGCTCTGGTACAGCGTCGAGCCGTCCAGGTTAAAGGAGTAGCCGGTTGGCACCACGAAGCTGGTGATAGAAGCCGGGGCACCATAGGCCTCCATCTTCTCAATAATACGCGGCAGCACGCTTTCAGAACTGGCCGTGGAGTACGCCAGAATCAGCTCATCTTTCAGAATGCGGATCAGGATCCAGATGCTCAGCCCACACAGGCGCGCCACAATGCCCAGTACCACCAGCGCGAAGAACAGGATGGCGAAATGCACCAGAATTACCAGCTTCGCCAGCGGCCACAGGGAGGCAAAACCGAAGTTCGCCACGGTTACCGCGATAAGCGCAAACACCCCAACCGGCGCGTAACGCATCACCATGTGGGTCACTTTAAACATGGTTTCAGAGATGGAGCGGAACACGGTGACCAGCGGTTCACGGTGCGTGGCAGGCAGAGAGGAAAGACCCAGACCAAAAAGCACCGAGAAGAAGATGATTGGCAGCATCTCGCCCTTCGCCATCGACGCCACAATGTTAGTCGGCACCAGCGACAGGATGGTACCCATCAGGCCGTGTGCATGGCTCTGCACTTCAGCGGTCGTACTTTGGTATTTCGAAATATCCACCGTCGCGAGTTGCGACATATCGATCCCGGAACCTGGCTGGAAGACATTCGCCAGGGTAATGCCAAGGATGATGGCAATCGTCGTGATCACTTCGAAATAGAGAATGGTTTTTGCACCGATGCGGCCCAGCTGTTTTGCATCACCGACTCCGGCAATACCGACCACCAGCGTCGAGATGACAATTGGCACTACGATCATTTTGATCAAATGAATAAAGATATCGCCCGCCGGGGAGAGCAAGTTCGCAATCAGCCACTCGCGGCTGTCGCTGTGATAATGGAGATAGCTACCCAGCAGGATACCCAGCACAAGGGCCAGCAGGATTTGCCAGGCCAGGCTGACTTTAACGTTTTTCATAGAAACTGACTTCCTCAATGAAGCGCCCTATTCATGCAGACTGCATGAATATGGAGACATACTGAAAGGGTATGAATTGTGTTGCGTTGGTTTATGGGATTTTTTAACGCGGCGTATGAGTATCATCTGCGCGGTGTGTTGCGCAAGCCTTAAAGAACAACGCATTTCACTACGAAAAGCCGTTATGACGCGAGTTTACGATAATTCTTATAAATAACCATTTGTTATAAAAACGATTTTTTATGCGCAAATGTGAATAATCCGTCCGGTAAATTATTTTTCTTCAAAGTTTCATTCGCTCATTTTTCATACGCTTCAAACAATGCGTGATCTGCCGCCCAAATAATAAACAAAGCTTGTAAAGCCCCTACTATTAACGTTTTTGCGACATATTATTAACATCTTACAAGGAGAAAAAAAGCCATGAGCCAAATACACAAACACGACATTCCCGCTAACATTGCGGACCGTTGCCTGATCAACCCGGAGCAGTACCACGAAAAGTATCAGCAATCTGTCTCTGATCCTGACGCTTTCTGGGGCGAGCAGGGCCATATTCTTGACTGGATCAAACCTTACCAGAAGGTGAAGAACACCTCCTTTGCGCCGGGTAACGTTTCTATTAAATGGTATGAAGACGGCACGCTAAACCTTGCGGCGAACTGCCTCGATCGCCACCTTGCCGAACGCGGTAACGAAACGGCCATTATCTGGGAAGGCGACGACGCCTCTCAGAGCAAACATATCTCTTATAAAGAGCTGCACCGCGACGTGTGCCGCTTCGCTAACGTGCTGCTGGACCAGGGCATTAAAAAAGGCGATGTGGTCGCCATCTATATGCCGATGGTGCCGGAAGCGGCGGTGGCGATGCTGGCCTGCGCGCGCATCGGCGCGATCCATTCCGTTATCTTTGGCGGGTTCTCGCCGGAAGCGGTTGCCGGGCGTATTGTCGACTCGAGTTCGAAACTGGTGATCACCGCTGATGAAGGCGTGCGCGCCGGGCGCGGTATTCCTCTGAAGAAAAATGTCGACGAAGCGCTGAAAAACCCGAACGTCAAAACCGTCAGTAACGTTATCGTCCTTAAGCGTACCGGTGGCAAGATCGACTGGAATGAAGGACGTGACCTGTGGTGGAGCGACCTGATTGAAAAAGCGAGCGACCAGCATCAACCGCAAGAGATGAACGCGGAAGATCCGCTGTTTATCCTCTATACCTCCGGCTCCACCGGCAAACCGAAAGGCGTACTGCATACCACCGGTGGCTATCTGGTCTATGCGGCCACCACCTTTAAATACGTTTTCGACTACCATCCGGGCGATATCTACTGGTGCACTGCCGACGTGGGCTGGGTCACCGGTCACAGCTATCTGCTGTACGGCCCGCTGGCCTGCGGTGCAACAACGCTGATGTTTGAAGGTGTACCAAACTGGCCAACCCCGGCGCGGATGTGCCAGGTGGTCGATAAGCACCAGGTCAACATTCTGTACACCGCGCCAACGGCGATCCGTGCGCTGATGGCGGAAGGGGATAAAGCGATAGAAGGCACTGACCGCTCTTCCCTGCGCCTCCTCGGCTCCGTCGGCGAGCCTATCAACCCGGAAGCCTGGGAGTGGTACTGGAAGAAGATCGGCAACGAAAAATGCCCGGTAATGGACACCTGGTGGCAGACCGAAACCGGTGGGTTCATGATCACACCAATGCCGGGTGCGACCCGCTTAAAAGCCGGTTCAGCGACCCAACCGTTCTTCGGCGTCCAGCCTGCGCTGGTGGATAACGAAGGCAATCCGCTGGATGGTGCCACCGAAGGCAACCTGGTGATCGTCGATTCCTGGCCGGGCCAGGCACGTACGCTCTTTGGCGACCACGAACGCTTCGAGCAGACCTACTTCTCAACCTTTAAAAACATGTACTTCAGTGGTGACGGCGCGCGTCGCGACGAGGATGGCTATTACTGGATCACCGGGCGCGTGGACGATGTGCTGAACGTCTCCGGCCACCGTCTGGGCACCGCGGAGATTGAATCCGCGCTGGTATCGCATCCGAAGATTGCCGAAGCCGCCGTTGTGGGGATCCCGCATAACATTAAAGGCCAGGCGATTTACGCCTACGTGACGCTGAACCACGGTGAAGAGCCATCGCCAGAACTGTATGCCGACGTGCGCAACTGGGTCCGCAAAGAGATTGGCCCGCTTGCCACGCCGGATGTACTGCACTGGACTGACTCGCTGCCGAAAACTCGTTCCGGCAAAATTATGCGCCGTATCTTGCGCAAAATTGCGGCAGGGGACACCAGCAACCTTGGTGATACCTCAACGCTCGCCGATCCGGGCGTGGTGGAAAAACTGCTCGAAGAGAAGCAGTCCATCGCAATGCCTTCGTAATCTTTTCTCCCTCTCCCGAGGGGAGAGGGCCGGGGTGAGGGCATCAGACCGCACCCTG
>NZ_JBLKBZ010000051.1:0-4701 GCF_047530935.1 Enterobacter sp. 03-F-07-AD-ECC
CAGCTCCAGACGCCCCTTGTCCGCGTGCTCCACCCACAGAATGCTGTACTGATCTTTATCGAGTCCGGGCATCAGAACCCGCTCGAAGCTGGCCATCAGTTCTTCCCGCTGGCCGGGAGGCAGATCGGCCTCCGCAAACGACAGGACGCCGGAGGTGTATTTCTTAACGTAAGGCGACGCGTCAATCAGCTCCCGGACTTCTTCCGGCTTCCCCTGCAGGACGGTGGCGCCTTCACGCTGCCGGTCTTTACCCAGCAGATAGTCCACCGGCCCGGCGCCACCGCCGCGGCCGCGCGGATGAAATTTAACGATCATCGTCCGTTCCTTTCTCAAGAACGGCGTGCCGCAGCCGCTCAAGGCCGGCATCGATGGTCATCAGCGCCGCCACAATCTGTACCCTGTCATGGCCGGTGCCGCCGCCGGCGTTAACACGGCGGGCTATCTGGTTCAGGTTATTGCCCATGCCGGCAAGCTGGCGCAGCAGCGCCGGCGAGAGTGAGGGGAGCTTTCCGGAACGTGCCGGCTTTTCGTCCAGGCAGATCTGCCGCATCCACGCCGCCAGCTGCCTGCCGTCACAGCGCTCGAGCAGCCGCCGGTGCTCGTCCTCCGTCACCCACATGGTGAGCATCTTGCTCCGTTTCTCTGACAAACCGGCCTCCTGATAACGCCGGGACGGGCGGGAAAGCCTTTCCCGGTCGGCGCGGGGTTGGACAAGCCGCAGGCGCGTCAGGCTGTTGGCGGGTTTCGGGGCGCAGCCCTGAACCAGTCACGAGCGCTAGCGGAGTGTATACTGGCTTACTATCTTGGCACGGATGAGGGTGTCAGTGAAGTGCTTCATGTGGCAGGAGAAAAAAGGCGGCACCGGTGCGTCAGCAGAATATGTGATACAGGATATATTCCGCTTCCTCGCTCACTGACTCGCTGCGCTCGGTCGTTCGGCTGCGGCGAGCGGAAATGGCTTACGAACGGGGCGGAAATTTCCTGGAGGATGCCAGGAAGAAGCTTAACAGGGAAGCGAGAAGGCCACGACAAAGCCGTTTTTCCATAGGCTCCGCCCCCCTGACAAGCATCACGAAATCTGACGCTCAAATCAGTGGTGGCGAAACCCGACAGGACTATAAAGATACCAGGCGTTTCCCCCTGGTGGCTCCCTCGTGCGCTCTCCTGTTCCTGCCTTTCGGTTTACCGGTGTCACTCCGCTGTTATGGCCGCGTTTATCTCATTCCACGCCTGACACTCAGTTCCGGGAAGGCAGTTCGCTCCAAGCTGGACTGTATGCACGAACCCCCCGTTCAGTCCGACCGCAGCGTCTTATCCGGTAACTATCGACTTGAGTCCAACCCGGAAAGACACAACAAAACGCCACTGGCTGCGGCCATTGGTAAGAGGGTGTACAAGAGATTACTGATGCAGAGTTCTTGAAGTCAGAGCCATACTGAGGCTAAACTGGAAGGACAGAATTTGGTTTCAGCGGTCTTGTACACCCTGTTACCACGGTTCAGAAGTTCCCCAACTTACTGAACCCTCGAAAAAACCGCCTCCCCAGGCGGTTTTTTCGTTTCGAACATAAGATACGCTTTGTCGATTTAATCAGTCAAGGAAGAACCCTGAAAGCCTCAATCGCTTACAGAATTATTCTTGTTAGAGACATGTTTCTGCACCGTATCAACACCAGTACACAAAACAGCTGCAAACAGGAACCATCCCCACCCATCTAGGCCACGAACAGCAAGAACCCCAGCAATGACTACACAAAGCAAAGGGAACAACAAAATCATAAAGGCTCTCATAAATCCTCCAGAGGTACTTATTTTTGAATAAAGTCCCTAATCCATCCATATTGCCACTAGGATGGATTAGTAACTTACTTATTGATTACTAATGGTAATCTTCAAGATCAACGTCTAAGACGTTTGGTTCTTCCACCTTGAAAACCACCCTCCAGTTTCCGTTAACCTCTACGGAAAACTCACCTTTACGTTCACCTTTTAGGGGGTGACACCCCAGCGCCCTTACATCCACAATATCTTGAAGACATGTTGCGGTGCTTAGCGTAGTCAATATCATGCGAAGTTTTTTCGCTAAGTGAGGCTGAATTCCGGCGGTGTTACCGTTTTCAGCAAAACTCCGAAGCCCTTTATGCTTTATGTTTTTTATCATCAATCATCTCCATAAAATTTTCGTCGATATCTATCTCTATAAACAGAAAACAATTTGACAGCGTCCATTTGAACCCCTTGCATTATTAAAATAATTGACGTAACTTTGTCTCTGAGGTCGATTACCTCGTTTGACTTCCAAGAGCGCTAACCGTACAATATGGCGCCTTGAAAAAGTCGGTAAAGACACCATATCAGCGGTAGCTTTCTGCTCCACCGAGCATCCTAAAGCTTACTGCTTTTTTTGTCAATAACAGACACTTGCGTATTGTGCAATGCGCAACGCGAAAGAAACAAAATGTTTTGTGTAATCAAATACAAAACCAATAGAGGAAGGCATGATAAATCTTTACGATCCTGTACACCCCGGTGAATTCATCAGGGAAATGTTCATGGAACCGTTCGAAATACCTGCCGCAGAGTTAGCTGATAAGCTTGAAGTATCACAATCTGCATTAAGTAGATTGCTCAATGGAAAAACTGATCTTAGTTATGAGATGGCTCTTCGACTATCTAAAGTTATAGGCCGCTCTGCAGAGTCGTGGGTTAATATGCAGGCTCAGTACAGCCTCTCGAAAAGTCGTAAAACTTTATCCGAGACGCTAGAACACCTTCATCCGATGTTTCCATAAGTAAAAGCCCGCTCGTGCGGGCTTTTTGCCGTAAAACCCCCGCATACCTACCTTTAGTTTGATTTTTAGTTCAGTTCTTAGATCTTGAAATGATTGTTGTTTGAACACCAATAAGATGCCCATACAAGGCTCTAAAAAGGAGAACAAAATGGCAATTTATGTAGGACCACATGGCAAAATAGGTCGTGATGGTGGCTCATTCCAAGAATGTGACATCAACACAAACACTCATACTGTTACCCGCAAATATGGACGATACTGCACCATTCGCGATAATGAGTTCGCACCACCAACGAGCGCACCTGGCAGGTACTGGCTACAGATCTACCGAACCCCAGACAACACTGAGTAACAGAAGCGCCAGTAACGACAAAGCCCGCATAAGCGGGCTTTGTCTCTTACAAAATTCCTCGTCGTCGCAATTCAGCTTCTATCGCCTCACATGCGGCATCCACAATCTCCGTGTTGTAGTACCTGGACATGCCACTGCTAATGATATCGTCCATTAGGGCACGGTTATGAGCTAAGGTACGTCGTAAGTATTCAGGGGTATGTTGCTCCATCGGATTCTCCTTTTCATGACTGAGCATTATTGCTTACCTGTATTTATCCCCGTCAGTGCTGGTCACGTTGAAAAGCCCTAAAAAACCACTTTTTTAGCTGCCTTAATCATTGAAAAATGGCACTTAAATCCACATCTATCGCGCTGGGGAAATCGCCCGCACACAGCCACTGATAAAATAAAAGTGAGATAAAATGGATCCAATGGATAAGATTTGCGATGTTTGTGCCCTCCCTGCCAGCGCCTGTACCTGTGGCTTCTGCGATGACTGCAACGAGAAGCTGGCAGACTGCGTCTGTGAGCGCTGCAGCGATTGTGGAAATTTAGATGAGCACTGTAGCTGCTCACGTTGCGACGAGTGCGGTGAAAAACTGGATGAGTGCATATGTGAGGAGTGCGAAGAATGTCTCCGCAGTCCACATGATTGTATCTGCGAAAACTGACCTAAGGCCGAATTCTCTTTCAAGAGCGACCGGGACGGTCGCTCTTATTTACCATAACATCCGTTGGGCGCACCGCTGAAACGGGGTTGGCTGCGTTTCCGGTGCCAGACGCGAGAAAGTGGCGACAGACATAACGAAAAAACACCAGAAACGCAGCCGCTGAATATTACACTGGTGCATAGTCATGCAGCCAGATGCATGGATGTTAAAGTCACACTAAAATCCGCGCCAATGCCTTAAAAACCGACAAATGCTTCTCCAGCCAGTCCCACAGCTCCGCCGCCAGATACAGGCAGTTAAGCAATGATTCAATAAGATTTAACAGCTTCATTTCCCGCTCCTGAATAAGTCGTGACCTTTTTGATCACGAACCTATTTAGCGGGAGAAATAAGAGCCCCTCTTCGTGCGGGTTGTCAGCTGCCTGGATGGTTTAAAGTGTCGGCCCGCGGTAGGTTTTCTGCGGCTGGCGCTCCAGCTCCAGTGTTTTCTGATACTCATTCTCCCTCTGCCGGAGCTCGATGGCATTCAGTTCCCGGACAAGCGGCGCAGCTGCTCGCTTAAACTCAGCACCTGCGTGCTCAAGTCCGACACGCGCTCGTTCAGCACCGCGTTCTCCCGTTGCATAAGCCCACACATGCTCCGCCATTCCGCGAAGGCGCTCTCCCATTCGTCCAGCCTTTGCGAGTAGTCCTGCTGTAGCTGCTCTAATGCGCTCAGCAACTGCTTTTCCAGCTCTGTCATTTTCAGCTACTCCTGTTTCAGGCGGATCCATGTCGTCCCGTCGTAAGGGATGGCTTCGGTTTGTATCCCCGGCGGCAGGATAAGAAACCTCCGGCCGTCGCTGCTCTCCTGATAGCGCACTCCCCACGTCCGGGCGGTCATTTTCGCCAGGGTATCTTCCTGC
>NZ_JBLKBZ010000052.1:0-3989 GCF_047530935.1 Enterobacter sp. 03-F-07-AD-ECC
CAATCATTCGGACTCCAACGACTAGTCTAAAAACTAGTATTAAGACTATCACTAACTTAAGTGATACCAACTGTCTGGAGATTCAGGGGGCCAGTCTATTGACAAGCATCGTTTTCAGTTGCAAAAAATTCAACCTCTGTGCGTTTTCCATGTTCACTGTAAAAAACACACCATCGCCCTCCATCGAGGATCAAACATAATGCCTCACCCTCAACACCATCAATAGAGTAGCTATCACTGGGTATGTTTAATTTATTTAACTCATTTTGCAAGTCTACTCTATCCATAGGTTTTTCCTAATGCTTTCTTAAGGATAAACATTAATAAACTCGGCATAACCGGGTTATAAATCTATAACCCCTTAACTTAACAACACAACTTAAATATTTTATACGGACACTGATATTGAGTCCTTGATAACAGTAACCTCCCTACCTAAAATTTTGGAGGCTGCTTTTGCATTGTCAAGAAAATAATTCCTTTATAAATTCTGAGAACGAGTCAGAAACCAATTCAATTTCTTTATCATCCATCAGGAAAATAAATACCTTACCTAATGAATCATCAGATTTAAGAGATAGTAGAAAAGAGTTCCCCCCATCATCATAGGCAAAGGGAACCATATTCCTCAACTCGCCAAATGATTCGATAAGGTCACAATAGAGTTTCTCTATCGGCAGGTCACCATATTTTATAGGGTTAAAACCGCCAAGCATAAACGGATTATTTTCTTCATTATCATTAGGATACCCGCCATTATTTTTTAGATAAAAATCAAGAAATGACGTGGGAAGATGATGATCAAAGTACGCATTGAACGCGTTTATTTCGTCAACAGTCAATTTATATTCTGAATCAGTAAGATACATGATGACTTTACCTTGAAGAATCTACAGGTGCGGTTTTGGCAAAGATTCCGCACGCATTAAATTATAAATAAGCTCTGAGCTCGAAAAATGAGTTAATGCCCATCTCAGACCACATCAACCCGGCACAATTAACTACCCAACTTGTAGATCGTAGTAGCGGAACAGGTAAGTTCTTCTCAGTTTCCATCTATACTTCAAAAGGATACAATGAGATATTTTTTATGGCTGTTAAAAACGAAACAAATTTACTACCACCAGGGTAGGACTCAACATTTAAAAATATCATACGCCCCCCTAATGAGACAGTTAAAACCCCGTCACTCTCATAAGATATAACCTGAGAAACAAATAACACCCCATCACCACCCATCTTAATTTCAGGTGTCTGCTGACAAACACCATTAATATTCCAGCCCCATTTAAACATGTCGTCCACATCAAATTCGACATTATAACATCTATTTACTTCCGGTGGTTCACCACACCATACAGCCACTCCATTGCCTAAAGGTGAGGTGAACTCTACTTTATTTCCATCAAATTTCACTACTGTTATGTTTGTCATTTTAGTATCGGTACTCTCACAACAAGATTATCAAAATTCATGACATTATTTACAGAGTCTAATGTCCATTTGTCTTCATGGTAATGATGTTGGGTAGGTTTACTATTCATCTCATGGTTACCATAACGGATACTTCTCTTACCGTCAGCCGATACGATTCGGTCTGAGTCTGGTAATCCAGTTCTTGGATGGATATTTGTATGGGGGCCGGGGCTAAGGAAATCATCCCAACGATTAAGGCCATCCTCTGGTTTAACTGGCTTAGAAGCATAAGTCTCATTGTGGTACCCCTGCCCTGGAGGATTCGGATTTTTCCATCAGCATTAGATTCCGTCTTGCATAAACCTAACGGATCAATCCCCCCCCAACGGATTCGGCGCATACTGATAAAGGTTCCACCCGCCATTCAACCCTATCGGATCCTGCACAATAAACCGCCCGACCTGCGGGTCGTAGTAGCGGAACAGGTTATAATGCAACCCCGTTTCACCGTCAGCGTACTGCCCTGCATAGCGAAGCGGTTGATGCGCCATCGCTGTGCGATTCACAACCCGTGAGAACCCTTCGCTCTGATGGCGTACCTCACCAAAGCTGTCGAACTGCCCGCTTCAGCGCACCTCGTCGCATTCGTCGGTTATCACGATATCGATTTGGTCTCTTCGGTTAGCACGAGGTTGAATAGATTTGTAGATACAGCGTGATTTTAGATGAATGTTGACCTTATCTGGGATCGGTATATTCATCCTTTGGTTATGCGTGTATTCACTATGTCATTCACATAATGTTCAATCGAAATATTGTGCTCCCGATTAATCTGAGAAATGAATGCGCTAAGATGCTCTTGCGATGCATGAAGGGTCGTGGCAATAAGGTTATCAAAATCGTTCTGAGTAAATCGTTTATGTCCCTTCAACGTCGAGTGCTGAAGCAAAGTGTGTGCGGTCACTTCCAAGACGGCCCGCCGGTAATGATCGGACAGCAGGACGTCAAGATCGGTCTTAAGAATATCAAACTCAAAATAAAAGCTGACAAATCCCGATTCAACAGTTAATGAATAAATCAGTTTGTCACCTAATTTCTCAACGTAAGGTTCATATCCTTCGCCCATTACTCGCGTAGTCTGCATATAATCCCTCTCCTTTCATGCATTATATGATTTCTACTTTAAAAAATATACAACGTTACTCTTTAAAATCTTGCTTAAAAGGCCTGTAAGAATCACAGAGAACATCACCTCGCTAAAAAAATAACATTTTCTCCGTGCTGGCTTACTTTGAAAGAAAATAATTCATCCATAAAAATAATTATAAAATGCATTGAAATTTTTATTACAAATAAATGGTACAATCCTTCCCCGCAACTCATCAATGAAATCATCTTTTACTTCGTCATTATCATCTGCTATATCAAAGATATTGTATTGACCATATACCAAATCAATAAGCTCAGCTAGAGAAAATATGAACCCAGAGAGACTACTAGCTATCTGAAACGGTTCAACTACATCATAATCTGCATAAACAGAGGAACTCCCTTCATCGATAACCGCAATTATAGGTTTACCTCCGCCTAAATCATCGCCAATAACAAGATAATTATCTGGTAAGTATTCATAACCACTTTGAGCCTTCAAGAGCTCACTTACTGAGTAAAGTTTAATTGGCGTGAAGCCAGTTTCAATCTTTAACTTTTCAGGATTATAATTTTCATATAAAAACTCCACCTCTGTCGAACGAGGTAAGTTGGGCGGGAAGGCATTGTCCAGATCATTGACGGTGCTGAAACTCCCTGACAGCGAGTATTTATTGCAAATAACAATAAATTGTTTTAATGCTTTTTCAATCTCATTCACAATGGTCTCAGACGCATCCATAAATATAACCCTCAGTAACAACCAATTAATTTAAAATAAAAATCTCAGTATGTACCACCTTCAAACAAGCTAAGTAAATCAATTTTCAATTCCTCTCTCGCTCTTTAAATCAAAGCTCTATGAAGTTATCGTTCTCGAGATAAAAATTTAAACCTGATATGAAATCATCTACAGATGGTTTTTCTCTTTGGATAGAGATATTATATAATACATCTATAAATTGCTCTCCATAGAAAAACAGCTCTAGCGAATTTTCGACAACAAAATCAGGATATACTTCCTCATCGTCATCAATAATGGCAGGATAGCTTTCCAAATAACAAATAAGATCTGCTTTTGCTGATAGCTCATATTCTTTTGTATACAGACAAAAATTATCCAATGTACCCCCACCAATTTTATTTATTACAACATCTAAACAATAAGCTTTTCTGTACTCTAACTGACTCATACGCACAATCCTTGAGGTTTATCTTTTATACTTTGTAAAGCAAGCAGTTAATGATAGTGTTATATATTCCATTGAATTTTACTTTAATCAATTTTAATAATTCGGTTAGTTATTTTTTGAGCAATTTTTTGCCAACCGAAATCATACCTATAAATCAAATCATATTTTATATCAATTACCTTTATATTCTCATAAACGATATCCTATTATATTGCACGCACCGACTTACGA
>NZ_JBLKBZ010000053.1:0-3976 GCF_047530935.1 Enterobacter sp. 03-F-07-AD-ECC
CCTGCAGCTCACGGTAACTGATGCCGTATTTGCAGTACCAGCGTACGGCCCACAGAATGATGTCACGCTGAAAATGCCGGCCTTTGAATGGGTTCATGTACAGCTCCATCAGCAAAAGGGGATGATAAGTTTATCACCACCGACTATTTGCAACAGTGCCAATTAATTCTCCAACCTGTTTGGCGGCCATAGCATAAGCAATAGCTGAGCCAGCACCGCCTGTTCCAGCTAGATAGACTCTTTTACCTGTCACATCGAAGCCTCTTTTCAAAAGGCTCGATACGAAACCTTCACCATCGAGCATATCCCCATGTAGTTGGCCCTGAGCATTCCTCCTGATGACGTTGCATCCTCCGATTGCCATAGCAGATTCACTGGCTGAATCAATTAATGAAAGCGCATGTTGTTTGTGAGGCATCGTTATAATGGCACCACGAAAATTCTGAATACATTTCAGACCATTGACAGCGGTTTGCAGACCTACAGAGTTTATATGGAGAGGGACCATCAAAGTGTCGGGGATTTGTTTTTCAAGGATGGCGGCATTTATCATGAGTGGAGCGCTGACCTGAGCGATCGGGTCACCTATGATCGACAACAGTTGCAATTTACCACTAACAATACTGAGTTCATTCATCACTGATACCCGTATGTAAAATAAATTAACCAGACTATTTTACATAGGATTACATGAAAGACTGGTTTAATGGCAAGTAGAAATGCTGTATCAGCCACCTCAACAGGGGAAGACACATCTACATACAGTGATTGAAGGTTACGCCTTCAAATGCTCATATGTCAATAACGTAATTAGAGAATTTGTAGAAACCTACATGTCAGGCTTATTGCGAGATATAATAGATTTAAATTGTACTTTTAATACCTGATACAACGATAAATCTCCAAAATTTGGTGTAAATAATTATCTCATCTGTATTTTTTAGTGGAACATTCGTATTGTCCTGTCCCCCGTTGACTACACATTCTGAAGTGAGGGATGTCTGTTCTTAGAACGAAGCGGACAAGATGGCTGGGTTAGAGGTCCGCTGTGAGCGAAAAGCAGTCCTAATATTGCTGTACTTGTTGTGATTGAAAGACGGGTAGCCGGAAGTCGCCTTGACCCGCATGGCATAGGCCTATCGTTCCCACGATCAGCGATCGGCTCGTTGCCCTACGCCGCTCCAAAACCCGCGACGCAGCGCCGGCAGGCAGAGCAAGTAGAGGGCGGCACCTGCAATCCATGCCCACCCGTTCCACGTTGTTATAGAGGCCGCATAGATCGCCGTGAAGAGGAGGGGCCCGACGATCGAGGTCAGGCTGGTGAGCGCCGCAAGAGATCCTTGAAGCTGCCCCTGACGTTCCTCATCTACCTGCCTGGACAACACTGCTTGCAGCGCCGGCATTCCGATGCCACCCGAAGCAAGCAGGACCATAATCGGGAACGCCATCCATCCCCTTGTCGCCAAGGCAAGCAGGATGTAGCCTGCGCCGTCGGCAATCATTCCGAGCATGAGTGCCCGCCTTTCGCCGAGCCTGGTGGTTACAGGGCCGGTGATCATTGCCTGGGCGAGTGAATGTAGAATACCAAATGCGGCAAGCGAAATGCCGATCAAGCTCGTGTCCCAATGAAAGCGATCCTCGCCGAAGATGACCCAAAGCGTGGCCGGCGCCTGTCCGACGAGTTGCATGATGAAGAAGACAGCCATCAGGGCGGCGATGACGGTCATGCCCCGGACCCACCGGAACGAAGCGAGCGGGTTGAGAGCCTCCCGGCGTAATGGTCGACGTTCGCCTTTGTGCGACTCCGGCAAAAGGAAAATGCCCATCAGGAAATTGAGGCCATTCAAGGCTGCTGCGGCGAAGAACGGAGCATGGGGGGAGAAACTGCTCATCAGCCCACCGAGCACAGGTCCCGCGACCATCCCGAACCCGAAACAGGCGCTCATGAAGCCGAAGTACCGCGCGCGCTCATCCCCATCTGTGATATCGGCAATATAGGCGCCGGCTACCGCACCAGTCGCCCCGGTGATGCCGGCCACGATGCGCCCGATATAGAGAACCCAAAGGAAAGGCGCCGTCGCCATGATGGCGTAGTCGATAGCGGCGCCGGACAGCGAGACGAGCAAGACCGGCCGCCGGCCGAAACGATCCGATAGCGCACCCAGCACAGGCGCGCAGGCAAATTGCATCAACGCATACAGCGCCAGCAAAATGCCATAGTGGGCGGTGACGTCGTTCGAGTGAACCAGATCTCGCAGGAGGCCCGGCAGCACCGGCATAATCAGGCCGATGCCGACAGCGTCGAGCGCGACAGTGCACAGTATTACGATCAGGGGTCTGTTGGGTTTCACGTCTGGCCTCCGGACCAGCCTCCGCTGGCCTCCGGACCAGCCTCCGCTGGTCCGATAGAACTCACGGATCCTTTATCACTGATAAGTTGGTGGACATATTATGTTTATCAGTGATAAAGTGTCAAGCATGATAAAGTTGCAGCCTAATACAGTTATCCGTGTCGCCCTGGACCTGTTGAATGAGGTCGGCGTAGAGGCTCTGACGACACGCAAACTGGCTAAACGGTTGGGGGTTCAGCAGCCGGCGTTATACTGGCACTTCAGGAACAAACGGGCGCTGCTCGACGCACTGGCCGAAGCCATGCTGGCGGAGAATCATACGCATTCGGTGCCGAGAGTCGACGACGACTGGCGCTCATTTCTGATCGGGAATGCCCGCAGCTTCAGGCAGGCGCTGCTCGCTTATCGCGATGGCGCGCGTATCCATGCTGGCACGAGACCGGGCGCACCGCAGATGGAAGTGGTCGACGCGCAGCTTCGCTTCCTCTGCGAGGCGGGTTTTTCGGCTTGGGACGCCGTCAATGCGCTGATGACAATCAGCTACTTCACTGTTGGGGCCGTGCTTGAGGAGCAGGCCGGCGACAGCGATGCCGGTGAGCGCGGCGGCACCATTGAACAGGCTCCGTTGTTGCGGGCCGTGATAGACACCTTCGACGAAGCCGGTCCGGACGCAGTGTTCGAGCTGGGGCTCGCGGTGATTGTCGATGGATTGGCGAAAAGGAGGCTCGTTGCGAGGAACATTCAAGGGCCGAGAAAGGGTGACGATTGATCAGGACCGCTGTCGGAGCGCAACCCGCTCACTACAGCAGAGCCATATAGACAACATCCCCTCCCCCTTTCCACCGCCTCGTGCGCCTGGCGGGCAAGAGCCAGGGCGGCCGTCTTCACATTCTGCCCTGCGCAGATAAGATAGATTTAGCGTGGACTCAAGGCTCTCGCGAATGGCTCGCGTTGGAGGCTTTCATTGATACTTGTGGGGCACCGCAGGGAAATACCGGCTATGTCGTGCTGCGCATCGCAGCCTGCGCCCTTGACTTGTCTCGCCTCTCGGGACTCACCCCTTGATACTGAACAATATCGCCAGCAGCTTCAGTCCTGTCCCGATAACCACCCCGTGGTATCCACTCCGATTTCAGACTGCGGAACAGTCATTCTGCAAAGCATTATCCCAGCAGTTCCCGCTGCGGCTCATGCTGAGCATCATTCCATATTGAGCGGCCAGAATCCGGTACGGCAGGCTGCAATATTGGGTTCCCTGGTCCGAATGGAAAATTATACCTCCCGGGCAACCTCGGCCCTGCCAAGCCATTGCCAGCGCTTGTTTTTGCAAGCAGGCTGTTTGCTTCTGACGAGAACGCCCAGACCACTAATTTATCTGTATATATTCAAGTTTCATCTTGTTTCCCCATGTAAGTATCCCTGCAAAACGAACCATTCACTTTTAGAGATCCTCCGACATACTAATTATGTCCTCTGAGGAGATCTCCATGCGTAAAGTCCGATTCACCGAGCTGCAGACATTCGGCCGGCACTGTTGCAAATAGTCGGTGGTGATAAACTTATCATCCCCTTTTGCTGATGGAGCTGCACATGAACCCATTCAAAGGCCGGCATTTTCAGCGTGA
>NZ_JBLKBZ010000054.1:0-3824 GCF_047530935.1 Enterobacter sp. 03-F-07-AD-ECC
TCCCCTGGGCGAAATGCGCCTGGTAAGCAGAGTTTTTGAAATGTAAGGCCTTTGAATAAGACAAAAGGCTGCCTCATCGCTAACTTTGCAACAGTGCCCAAAAAATTAACTACCTGAGGAAAATTGATCCTTTTGTGTTTGAAGAACTGTTGCTGGAAGGATTTGAAGCGCATGGCTTCAGAACCATCAGAAACAAACGCTATACCGGCGATGGAGGCATTGACGGCCAGGTAATAATAGGAAAATATCGCTATCTTATTCAGGCTAAACGCTATCGCGGCCATATTGCTTTACAGCACGTACAGGAGTTCGAGAAGTTGCTTAAACGTCATAACTGTCGCGGTCTGTTTTGCCATACCGGGAAAACCGGCGCAGGTTCAAAATCTGTCAGTATTGCCAGTGAACGGATGGAGATTATCAGCGGCCAGCGCCTGATAGATTTGCTCACGCCCGGCAGCTCCTTCACTATCGCAACCGCCCCGCAGACGATGATGAAGCGTACCGCAGCAACACTAGAAACGAGCACCATTGTTAAAGATGCCGGTAAAGAAAATCGATACCATGAGAGTTAATTAAATGAAGTCAGTAACTATAGAAGCAAAAACATTTGCTGAAATGTTAGGAATAACAGAAGGTGAGTTAATCTTTGCCATTAAGAAAACTGGCACATTCAAAAACAAGACCATCCCACAACCTCATGAGCCACATAAATCAAATAATAGATTTTTATATTCAGACGTAATGAGGTTTATAGAATCACTAAAAGACAAAGAGAACCGGTAATGACTCCAACTTACTGATAGTGTTTTATGTTCAGATAATGCCCGATGACCTTGTCATGCAGCTCCACCGATTTTGAGAACGACAGTGACTTCCGTCCCAGCCTTGCCAGATGTTGTCTCAGATTCAGGTTATGTCGCTCAATGCGCTGAGTGTAACGCTTGCTGATAACGTGCAGCTTTCCCTTCAGGCGGGGTTCATACAGCGGCCAGCCATCCGTCATCCATACCACGACCTCAAAGGCCGACAGCAGGCCCAGAAGACGCTCCAGCGTGGCCAACGTGCGTTACCTAACAATAAACCTGTTTAAATATCCAGATAAAAACATTCAATCTGGGTCAAATGAGTGATACAGTTTCACCCATAAGACCCAATGGAGGCAATATGTCTGAATTTGAATTACTGGCGCAGGATCTGCTTGAGAAAGCAGAAGCGGAAGAACAACTGCGACAGGAAAATGATAAAAAGCTGCTCGGGCAGGTGCTGGAAATCTATGACCAGAAGTACGTGGCTGAACTGCTTAGAAAAGTTGGTAAAAATGAGTGGAGTCGCGAGACTCTTAATCGCTGGATTAATGGTAAGTGCTCACCTAAGACGCTGACGTTAGCCGAAGAGGAACTTCTACGAAAAATGCTTCCGGAAGCGCCTGCACATCACCCTGACTATGCCTTCCGGTTTATTGACCTGTTTGCTGGGATTGGAGGTATACGGAAGGGCTTCGAAACCATCGGTGGCCAGTGCGTTTTTACCAGTGAATGGAATAAAGAGGCTGTGCGCACATATAAAGCTAACTGGTTTAACGATGCTCAGGAACACACTTTCAATCTCGATATTCGTGAAGTCACGCTCAGTGATAAACCTGAAGTACCTGAAAACGATGCCTATGCTTACATTAATGAGCATGTGCCGGATCATGATGTACTTCTAGCAGGTTTCCCCTGTCAACCGTTTAGCCTTGCGGGCGTAAGCAAGAAAAACTCGCTCGGGCGCGCGCATGGTTTCGAATGTGAGGCTCAGGGAACGCTTTTCTTCGATGTGGCGCGTATTATCCGCGCAAAAAAACCTGCCATCTTTGTTCTTGAAAACGTTAAAAACCTGAAGAGCCATGACAAGGGTAAAACCTTTAAAGTCATCATGGATACCCTCGACGAACTGGGCTATGAAGTTGCGGATGCAGCTGAGATGGGCAAAAACGATCCTAAAGTTATCGACGGAAAGCACTTTTTACCTCAGCACCGAGAACGTATCGTTTTGGTCGGTTTCCGCCGTGATCTGAACATTCACCAGGGCTTTACCCTGCGCGATATTAGTCGTTTTTATCCGGAACAGCGTCCGTCATTTGGCGAACTGCTGGAACCCGTGGTTGACAGCAAATATATACTGACGCCGAAACTCTGGGAGTATCTCTATAACTACGCCAAAAAGCACGCAGCTAAGGGTAACGGATTCGGTTTTGGCCTCGTTAATCCTGAAAATAAAGAAAGCATTGCCCGTACGCTTTCTGCTCGCTATCACAAAGACGGGTCTGAAATTCTGATAGACCGTGGCTGGGATATGGCCACAGGTGAAACAGACTTCGCGAACGAAGAAAATCAGGCGCATCGGCCCCGCAGGCTGACTCCGCGAGAGTGCGCGCGCCTTATGGGTTTTGAAAAAGTAGATGGCAGGCCTTTTCGCATTCCTGTGTCAGACACTCAGTCGTACAGGCAGTTCGGTAACTCCGTAGTGGTGCCCGTGTTTGAAGCCGTAGCCAAACTGCTTGAACCTTATATCCTGAAAGCGGTTAATGCCGATTCGTGCAAGGTTGAACGAATCTGATCGCTCCTCCCGGTATTTATGCCGGGAGATAATCTATGGAATATCTGCGTAAAGCCCTGTCAGCTCAGCAATAAACGCACCTAGCGTCATTAGCTCAGCTCTCACCGCCTCCGGGTATTTTTTGTGCAGAGATGATGGCACGACCAATCTGACACCCGACTCCCGCATCTCCCGATATTGAGCCAGAGAAACTCCCTCCTGGAGTGTAAACAGATGCACCTGATGAATTTTATCGGCCTCATTCAGTATCTGACGCCAGCGATCCTTACAGGTAGTCTTGACTGCCAGCATGCGCAGATTTTCTACGGGAAACTCAGTATCGTGGTAAGCCCCTGCGGAAGGGAAAAGGAAATCGGGTTTTTTATTACCTTCTGTGATGGCCTGCGTCGCAAAGTGTCGCAGGCCGTGCTCAATGAATAGATGCTCCAGGTGCAGTTCCAGCGACTTCCCGGCTCTGGATTTACGGCGATTGCTGACAGAATTGGCCAGCGCAATAAATTCATCCACAGAGCCAAATCCTTTCCGGATGATATCCAGAACATGCAGTTCCTCAACCAATAGAAATATGTCGTACTCCACGCGCCGGCGGTCAAGAAGTTGCTCATCCGGATCAAGGGAATTTTTCACATAATGGCTGGCTGCATACTGAATAATTTCACTTCCCGACGGAAAGCGCAGGTGCCAGTCTTCAGGTAGAATATATTTATGATTTACTGGCGCTTGCTGTAGAGATAGTCCGCCTAGAATCTGTCCTGCGGGGCCGGATATAAGCGCTCCGGGTATAACTTCACCAATAGCGGTCTCAATGACGTCCTCTTCATCAGTGCTGGCGCATACCCAAATATTTACTTCCTTACAGTCCCCCCCTTGCTCATCAAGCTTGAAAGCCAGGAGCGTCAGAGCCCCTGTATTTTCAGGATCCTGAAGTGGGCTGCCTCTACCCCAGCGGGTAATCCTTTTTTCATTCCGGGTTTTACCAAAATGACGGCTGTTATAATAAATTGCCCTGGCTTCGCTGTCAGGGCAATCATGCGATGACACATGTGCGGTGAGAAAAACCGAAGGGTTCAGTTCACGGGTATGGTTGATAGACGGAAAGAGTTTTTCAACGATACCTGAAGGGATATAAAGGGCACTGTTGCAAAGTTAGCGATGAGGCAGCCTTTTGTCTTATTCAAAGGCCTTACATTTCAAAAACTCTGCTTACCAGGCGCATTTCGCCCAGG
>NZ_JBLKBZ010000055.1:0-3758 GCF_047530935.1 Enterobacter sp. 03-F-07-AD-ECC
TCACGCTGAAAATGCCGGCCTTTGAATGGGTTCATGTGCAGCTCCATCAGCAAAAGGGGATGATAAGTTTATCACCACCGACTATTTGCAACAGTGCCCTATTTTTCGGGGATCTGATTGCCCTCTGGCAATATCATTCAGCACGCCATAGTCGGCATCATGGTCCATTCGCCAGAAAACCGAAGCACCGGCATCAGCCAGGCGTGGAGAAAACTGGTATCCCAGCAGCCAGAAAAGGCCAAAGACAAGTTCGCTGGCACCTGCTGTATCGGTCATAATTTCGGTTGGATTCAGCCCGGTCTCCTGTTCCAGAAGACCTTCCAGCACAAAGATAGAGTCCCTCAGCGTCCCCGGTATAACGATGCCATGAAAGCCGGAATACTGATCGGACACAAAGTTGTACCAGGTGATCCCTCTGTTATTACCAAAGTATTTGCGGTTCGGTCCGGCATTGATTGTTCTGACTGGCGTAACAAAGCGCATTCCATCTGCAGATGCCACTTCTCCTCCACCCCATATCTGTGCCAGTGGCAGCGTTGCCTGAAAATCAACCAGTCTGGCATTAGCGCTGGTGATAGTTTCAGCCCGCAGATAGTTCGCTTTTGTCCAGTTCAGCCGGTGTCGGGTCAGTGCAGGAACATTTGATCTGATCAGTGGTTCCAGACCGATATTGCAGGCTTCAGCCATCAGCACGGCGCTGATGCTGACGGGCAGATCATCAACTCTGGCACTGGCTTCACTAGCATGGAAAAACTCATCAGCAAATCCGGTATGGGCGTTAATTTCGAGCAGCAACTCCGTTAAATCCACCGGAGGGAGTAGATCACTGATCATTTTGCTCAGTCGTTTCAGACTGTCCGGCTCATCAAGACTGGCGAGGGGAGAAATTGTCAACCGGGGCTTCGGGCCAGAAACATCGAGTTCGACAGCCTCATTTTCGCAAAGACGTGCAGCAACCTGTCTGTAACGACTATCAAGCTGATGACCCAGAGATTTTATTGCTTCCTGCGGGTCTGTCGGGTGCCCCAAAGAACGATAAACCTTAATCCGGTTTGCCTGCCAGTCAGCACCCTGTAGTAATCTTGCACGAGGATCTCCCCACCGGTTACTGCCGGTAACGTAGACATCCCTCCGCCTCAGACTATCCTGCAGTTTACTGAGAAAGCAGAGCGTGTATCCCCTGCGGGTGATATGTTTTTCCTTGTTAATCACCAGCCGTTTCCATGACCGACTGATAATTTCCGTTGGTGCGTCGTCAAAAAACTGCCGCCGTGAGCTGAACTCCCGGCTGAGGTAGTCACAGGCATTCAGAGTGGTAACCCCGGCAGGTGCGGATGAAAATTTAACGGTATTCAGCAGATGGGGCAGGAAACGACGAACGCGCCCGTACTGCTCCACCATTTCTTCATGAAAATTATCGTCTGAGGGCCGGGCAATTTCACGGACAAGCGTGATGATTTCAGCCAGCTTTTGCCTTGGGATGTAGCTGAACACCTCAGCACGAATCGATTCGTCCGGTGTTTCTTCTTTCAGCAGGTACGAACATGCGCTGGCGAGCGCCAATGCAGATTTATCCAGATCCTTCAGCGAGCGGAGCCGTTTTTTCTGCCCAATCTTTCTGGCGTCACGGATGATAACGGCCAGCATGGCGTCCAGAACGTCCAATGCATCATCCAGCGCCAGCGTTTCCCATGCAAGGACAAAGGCAACCAGAACCGCCATCCTTTTCTGCGGTGACATCCTGGCAATATTGAACACCGAAGTCATACCAGCATAACGTGCGAGATTTTTCAGGCGCACAGCCGGGAGTGTACTCAGGTTTTCAGCATGCAGGCCAAAATCGTTCAGAGTTTTCCAGCGTTCAATTGCTTCATTAAACGCCGGACCACTGATGGTCACAGGGCCCTTTTTCAGTGATTCCAGTAAAGACAGGCGGCTGCAATCAGTTGGCCCCAGCAGCATCTCCAGCTGTGAACGCTGTTCGGCTGACGGTATCAGTGCCAGTTTGTTCCACAGGCGCAACGTCGCCTTTTCCCTTACCTCTGAAATCAACCGGGTCAGCGTAGTGGCTCCGGGGAGAATAATACGATGTTGCATAAGCCACCCTGTCGCCAGATCGAAAAGCAGGCCAGGACGTTCGTTGCTTATCCAGCTCCGGGTATATAAAAGACGGGTAAGGCGAAATGTCCAGGGCCAGGCAAATTCACGATACTGATAGTGCTGACGTATCAGCGCTGCATGCTCACGGCGGGTATTTTCCCTCTGACCGTATTCTGCAAGAACGGTGATATCACGAATCCCGAGCTGTCTGGCGGTAAAATGCCGGACGCCGGAAGGAATATGACCTGGGACCTACGTGCGCCCGCACCGACACCCTCACACCTTCGAGCTACTGTTGCCATTAAGGGGTCGTTTCGTGGTGCTGAATTTTGACGATCGGGGTACCGTCACCCATCGGGCGATATTGGGGGAAACCTGTACGGTGCTGGAGATGGCCGCAGGAACCTGGCATGCCGTGCTGTCGCTGGATACCGGTGGCATAATTTTTGAAGTAAAACACGGTGGCTATCAACCCGTGGCTGCCGATGACTATGCGCACTGGGCTCCAGCGGAAGGAGAACCAGGAACCACGGAGCTTATGGCCTGGTATGCGCAAGCGCAGGTGGGCGACAGCACTTTTGCCGTCTAAGGCGATAAACAAAAACGGAATGAGTTTCCCCATTCCGTTTCCGCTATTACAAACCGTCGGTGACGATTTTAGCCGCCGACGCTAATACATCGCGACGGCTTTCTGCCTTAGGTTGAGGCTGGGTGAAGTAAGTGACCAGAATCAGCGGCGCACGATCTTTTGGCCAGATCACCGCGATATCGTTGGTGGTGCCATAGCCACCGCTGCCGGTTTTATCCCCCACAACCCAGGAAGCAGGCAGTCCAGCCTGAATGCTCGCTGCACCGGTGGTATTGCCTTTCATCCATGTCACCAGCTGCGCCCGTTGGCTGTCGCCCAATGCTTTACCCAGCGTCAGATTCCGCAGAGTTTGCGCCATTGCCCGAGGTGAAGTGGTATCACGCGGATCGCCCGGAATGGCGGTGTTTAACGTCGGCTCGGTACGGTCGAGACGGAACGTTTCGTCTCCCAGCTGTCGGGCGAACGCGGTGACGCTAGCCGGGCCGCCAACGTGAGCAATCAGCTTATTCATCGCCACGTTATCGCTGTACTGTAGCGCGGCCGCGCTAAGCTCAGCCAGTGACATCGTCCCATTGACGTGCTTTTCCGCAATCGGATTATAGTTAACAAGGTCAGATTTTTTGATCTCAACTCGCTGATTTAACAGATTCGGTTCGCTTTCACTTTTCTTCAGCACCGCGGCCGCGGCCATCACTTTACTGGTGCTGCACATCGCAAAGCGCTCATCAGCACGATAAAGTATTTGCGAATTATCTGCTGTGTTAATCAATGCCACACCCAGTCTGCCTCCCGACTGCCGCTCTAATTCGGCAAGTTTTTGCTGTACGTCCGCCGTTTGCGCATACAGCGGCACACTTCCTAACAACAGCGTGACGGTTGCCGTCGCCATCAGCGTGAACTGGCGCAGTGATTTTTTAACCATGGGATTCCTTATTCTGGAAGATACGAAATAACAACAACATGAATAGTCCCTAAATTCCACGTGTGTTTTTTATTAGCTTCAAAAATCACTATTTCACGAAGAATTTAGACTGCTTCTCACACATTGTAACATTATTTACAACCACCT
>NZ_JBLKBZ010000056.1:0-3664 GCF_047530935.1 Enterobacter sp. 03-F-07-AD-ECC
GGGGTCGGTTCCGGCTGAGGGCGAAATGACACCCTAAGCTTTCGGTTCCTTGGGCCAAAGATATTCGCCAGTCAGTAGAATGTGCGCCCAGCCCAATGGGGATATGTGGGGAAGAAATTCAGGGGGAACATCCAACCCTTCGTTCCGCCGCTCCGTGACGGCATGACCAAGATGGACGGTATTCCAGTAAATGATCACCGCAGTCAATAAATTGAGCCCAGCGATTCGGTAGTGCTGCCCCTCTGTCGTGCGATCGCGAATTTCCCCCTGCCTCCCGATACGGAGCGCATTTTTGAGCGCATGGTGGGCCTCTCCCTTGTTAAGACCGATCTGAGCACGCCGCTGCATGTCCGTATCCAGGATCCACTCAATAATGAAAAGGGTCCGTTCAATACGACCAACTTCACGAAGCGCAACTGCAAGGTTGTTTTGTCGTGGGTAAGAAGCGAGCTTGCGCAGGAGTTGGCTGGGCCTGATTTTGCCAGCGGTCATCGTCGCGGCACAACGGAAAATATCAGGCCAGTTCGCAACGATAAGATCCTCCCGGGCTTTTCCACCTACCAACTTGCGTAACTCCCTGGGGGTCGTATCGGGATTAAATACGTACAACCGCTTCGATGGCAGATCCCTGATTCGCAGAACGAGATTGTAGCCGAGCAGGCTACTGGCTCCGAACAAATGGTCGGTGAATCCTGCTGTATCGGCATACTGTTCGCGAACATGGCGACCGACCTCGTTCATCAGTAGTCCATCGAGAATATACGGTGCCTCGCTCACGGTCGCCGGGATCGACTGACAAGCGAATGGCGCGAACTGGTCGCTTACGTGAGTATACGCTTTGAGGCCGGGAACAGAACCATATTTGGCATTGACCATGTTCATGGCTTCGCCATGCCGCGCTGTCGGGAAAAACTGACCATCGCTCGATGCTGACGTGCCCATCCCCCAGACGCGTGACATCGGCAGTTTACCCTGCGCGGCCACCACAATTGCCAATGCCTGGTTCATGGCTTCGCTTTCAACATGCCAGCGGGCAAGGCGTGAGAGCTGCCAGTAATCATGCGTGTTTGTAGCTTCCGCCATCTTACGCAGGCCCAGATTGAGCCCTTCAGCGAGCAGGACGTTGAGCAGACCGATCCGGTCGCGACATGGAGCCCCGGTTCTCAGATGGGTAAACGCATCTGTGAAACCAAGGGCTGCATCAACTTCAAGCAGCATGTCGGTAATCCGAACGGACGGCATTCGGCGATACAGATCCAGTATGAGTGCCTCGGCACCATCCGGCACGTCTGCTGTCAACCTGTCGATCCGCAACGTTCCATCTTCTATGCTACCGTGCGGAATAGTGCCGTTACGGGCAGCCCGGGCCAGCCGCTTAAGAGCGATCGTGAGTCGCGCCTTTCTGTCTGCCAGCCAATCCTGTGGGTTGGAAGGCACGGCCAGTTTTGCATTTTCCTGCGCCGCGATCATCGGCACCAGTACCTGCTTGAGGTCACCATAGCGGCGCGAATGAGCGAGCCAGACATCTCCGGAACGAAAAGCATCCCGGAGGTGAAAGAGTACCGCCACTTCCCAAAGACGGGTATCTCCTTTTTCCTGAGCTCGTAAATGACGGTTCCATTTGGAGCTGGGCCGCAGGAAACGCCTTTCTGGCGATGCAACACCTTTCATCTCTCCGATCGACAAAGCTGCTGCTACCAATGGTCCGGCGACCGGCGCGGCTTCGAGCTTCAGACAGCGCAACATGCGGGGCGCATAACGACGAAAGCGATGGTATCCCTGCCCGACATATGCAAGAGGCTCATCGGCTAGCGTGTTGCTGAGTTGAGTCCCTGTCGCTACCAGTTGAGCGAGCCGGTCCCATGCAACCGAACTGGCGACAGCCATCTCCAGCGGGGTTCCGTCACTGCGGGCCTCAAGCAACGAAGCTCCCAGCGCGGTGAAGGTACGGATCGTATCCGTGAGTGTGGCTTTAGAGCCGGAAATTGTTTCGTCATGCTGGCGCTTCGCTTCCCGCCAGGTTTTTCCTACGATCCTGTCATGGGTTTCGACTATGGCATCAGCAATCGCCGCTTCCCACTCCACAACACAGACGGCAAGGATCGCCCAGCGGCGGTCCGAAGTGATGT
Organism: Enterobacter sp. 03-F-07-AD-ECC; assembly: GCF_047530935.1. NCBI lineage: Bacteria > Pseudomonadati > Pseudomonadota > Gammaproteobacteria > Enterobacterales > Enterobacteriaceae > Enterobacter > Enterobacter sp. 03-F-07-AD-ECC. The sequence continues at coordinate 2,130 of NZ_JBLKBZ010000056.1, forward strand.
CACGCAAACCGTCGGTGAAGTAGCGTTCACCCTGCCGACGCAGCCGGGCAATGCGATGGGCAGGTATGCTGGCCAAAGCACTATGATTGATATTCAGGGTACGCAGAAATTCGAGCCTGTCGAGCAAACGGTTAGCAGCAGCCGAGTTGTTACCAACCTCGAAGTTGCGAAGCCAGATGAAACGACTGATATTGCCGGCGAGCATTTCACTCAGAAGTTTGTCCAGGTGATCGCGAACATCCGCTGTTAAATTTTCCGCAATCCGCGTTTCAATCCGCCGCTCAGCGGCGACCAGAGCATCCGCGCACAAGCGCTCGATTGTCGATACTGCGGGCAGAATGGTGGAAGTTTCCCGACACCGCACAATAAAACGATGAGCAAGATCCTCGTTTGATCTGGCATCTTCGGCCTGGCCGAAAGTCCACTCCCGCAGATCACGGGCACCACGGCCCGTGAAGGTCTTGTAGCCGTAAATTTCGCGCAGCGTGTCCATGTGCTGCTGACGGGTTTGGCGCCGTGTGGCATAAGTGAGAAGCGCATCAGCCGGAACTCCAAGCTGAGCACCGACGAAGGAAAGGACTTCACGCGGGATCATCTCACCAGGAGCCAGTGCACGGCCCGGATATCGTAAGGCACAAAGTTGCAGGGCAAAGCCAATCCTGTTTTCCGGTCTGCGGCGCTGCCTAATGTTTTCCAGGTCATCATCGCCCAGCGTGTAGAACTTCAGTAGCGACAGTTCGTCCGTGGGCAGATCGAACAGCGCTGCTCGCTGCCGTTCGGTGAAAATATGGCGTCGTGACATACAAATTCGTCCCTTTTGAAGTATAGTCTGTTTTGGACAACAGCCAGCCCATATAAATCAGGGCGTTCCGATACAAAAATCCAGGAGGGTTCAATTGGGACATCGTGCCGCCATTTACTGCCGGGTTTCAACAGCGGATCAGTCTTGTGAACGCCAGGAATTTGATCTGCGAGCCTTCGCCGGCTGTGCCGGCTACGACGTGGTGGGAATATTTAAGGAAACAGGTTCAGGAACTAAACTCGACCGGGCCGAGCGAAAGAAAGTCCTGGCGCTTGCCCAGTCCAGACAAATTGATGCAATCCTGGTCACTGAGCTTTCCCGGTGGGGGCGCTCGACGCTCGATCTGCTCAATACGCTACGTGAACTGGAGAACTGGAAGGTTTCCGTGATAGCCATGAATGGAATGGCGTTCGATCTTTCGTCGCCGTATGGACGAATGCTGGCGACGTTTCTTTCCGGCATTGCGGAGTTTGAGCGGGATCTCATCAGCGAGCGGGTCAAGTCAGGCCTTGCTGTTGCGAAGGCACGTGGTAAGAGGCTTGGTCGTCAGGCCGGAGTGCGACCAAAATCAGACCGACTTTTGCCTAAGGTGGTTGCGATGAGGGCCGAGGGACGCAGCTATCGCTGGATCGCACGCGAGCTCGGTATCAGCAAGAATACCGTCGCTGACATCGTGCAACGACACAGAGCTAACGCTTAGGGTGTCATTTCGCCCTCAGCCGGAACCGACCCC
>NZ_JBLKBZ010000057.1:0-3406 GCF_047530935.1 Enterobacter sp. 03-F-07-AD-ECC
CGATACCAATGAGCGCAATGTTTTCCATGATAGTTCTCCGAATGAAAGCCTGTCCTCAGCATAGTACCGGGAAGGAGGGAGTGACCATCTCATTAAATAAAGCACGCTAAGCGTGCGTGGAGGCTGGCACCCAGCGGTACAGCGTCGGAATGGACACGCCGAGGTTCTTGGCCACGTCCTTGGGCGGCACCCCGCTGGCCAGCAGCTTCTTGGCCGACTCGATCTTGCTGTCGGTCATCTTCGGCTTGCGGCCGCCTTTGCGGCCGAGCTGCTTGGCGACTTCCAGCCCGGCGCGGGTGCGCTCGACGGTCAGCTCGCGCTCCATTTCGGCAAGGCTCGCCATGACGTGGAAGAAGAACCGCCCGGATGGTGTGCCGGTGTCGATGGAGTCGGTGAGGCTCCTGAACTGGACACCGTGCTTGTGCAGATCGCCGACCAGATCGACCAGTTGCTTGACCGACCGGCCCAGCCGGTCGAGCTTCCAGACGACCAAAGTATCGCCTTCGCGCAGCATTTCGAGCGTCTTGGCCAAGCCAGGCCGGTCTGCCCGCGTGCCACTCACCTTGTCCTCGAAGACCTTTTTACATCCGGCCTTGCTCAAGGCTTCGCGTTGCAGCTCCAGGTTCTGATCCTGCGTCGAGACGCGCGCATAGCCAATCAACATGGCTTGTCTCGCGCCCGGTCGATGCGTTCCTGCATCGCCTGCATCACTTCTTCGTGGGTGTACGATCTGGCGTTGGCGTCGGTGGCTTGCCGCAGGGCTTCCTCAACCTCGCGCGTCATCCGCTCGTAATCCTCCGGCCACAGCGCTTGCTCCATGCGCAGCGACGCCTGACTCAGCAGGTGCAGCAGGCTGAACAGCCGCATGTCGTTGGTGGCGACGATGCGCTCCCGAATCTGCTCCTGAATAGCTTCGCTAGCCCGATGCGCTTGTGGTGTGGCAGTCCCCTCGTAGTCAGCGGGGAATTCCGCTTCCTCGGCAATCCTTGCCCAGGCGCTGGCCAGCGCCTCGATGGTTGACGTGCTCATTTCCGCCGCTCCTGTGCTCTTTGGCGAATCAACCGGCCAAGGGGCCTCGACGCGAAAACCAGCAGCATCACGCCTATCGGATACCAGGTCGAGAAGACCACCAAGGCATCGAAGGCTGGCCGTCCGGTGTTGGTAGGCAGTACGGCGGTCACAGCCATCAACCCGCCGACCGTCCAGATGATGCGCCACACGTAGGGCATCACGCGGGGCACGTAGCCGTCATCGAAAGCGGTCTGGTAGTAGCGGCGCAGGCCGCGCTCGGCAAGCGCCTAGCGCTGCCGCTCCGACAGCGCATCCGTCCGGCCATACCAGCGCCGGAATGGTGGACAGCGCAGCAGCAAAGGGGTGAAGAGGATCATCACCGCCACGATCGCGACACCCCACGCCATGACGGCGCCGGCATCGGGCCGCTTGGCGTTCTCGATCACGGGCGCGAAGACGCCCGGAGCACCGATCATCCAGAACAGCGCAATGTGCTGATGGAAGGAGAGCTTCATTTGCTCATCCACTTGCGCAGCAGGCGCTTTTTCAGGGAGGCGCGTTCTTGCGGGTTGCGTCCCTTGTGATTGGCGATGCGATCCGCCGTGGCGGCCTGGCGCTTGACGGGCCAGTAGGAGCGGCCATCCTTGCCCATCGACCAGACGCTGCTGGCCTGGTTTTCCAGCAGGGGCAGATGGGCGCTCAGGGCTTCGGGCGACGCGCTGGTCAGCGCCGTGCGCTCACGGGTGCGCCAGCGCTGATGCCAGAGCTTCTTGTCCTCGCGCTCGCTGCCGCAGGTCGTGTGCCCGACGATGGGTGTTTTGCGGCGGCTGCGGCTCATAACGTAGTGGTCTCCAAGAACATTCAGGACTGATCCCAGGCGTCGATGGTCAAGACCTGATCGGCAGGACAGGCGGCTACGCGGTCGGGAACTGGATGGTGTTCAGTCTCATGCCGACCCCATTCGATTGATCGCGTCGCTTGCGGCACGCTGCGACGCAAGGAGGTTTGCGACCTGGTTTAGCAGCCGTGTCCGCTGCATGTCTGTTACCTATCTCCCCGACCGCTCATTGGACCAACTCCAGAGATTGGGCTCTATCGCTCAGCCAATACGAAACCGGCATTGGCTGATGCCACAACCGAGACTAACACAAATGGCTCGGTACCTGTATTTCGCGCCCCGTGCACTTGGCCCGGTCTTGCCACGGCTATCTCACCTTCCCTGAGGGCACGAACAATCCCATTGCCCTGAAAGTAATCAGCCATTCCCGACAAAACAGTCCACGTGTCTTGGCCGTGAGGATGAATGTGAGCCGCAATTTCCTGCCCGGGATGGACATGCCAAACCACGATAATTGAGTCTCGGGTTTCAAGCACAACGGAACGAATAGGCTCGCCTTCGGACGGCTGAACATACTCGGCTACAGAAAATATTCTCGATTCAACAGTCATCGGAGATCCCTCTTTCACAGTTGTCGTTACGGTCTTCATCGTCGGCATCCTGACGCACGGCGGGCAATTGCTGGAGCAACGCCGGCAGCCATTCCTGTACCGTCTCCCACACCACATCGAGGTTGATGTCGAAATAGCCGTGAGCCATGCGATTACGCATATTGCGCATGCTGCGCCACGGCACGTCGGCATGCGCCTGGGTGAACTCGACGTAGCCATCCATCACCTTTGTGGCCGCCTCGCCGATGACGATCAGGCTCATGATGACGGCCTGCTGGGTGCGCTTGTCGGCCAAGAAGTCGTCCTTGGCCATCCCTTCCACGAAGCTGCGCGCATCGGTTGCGGCCTGCTGAATGTGGTCGAGGTAATCGGGCAGGCGGTTCTCGCTCATATCGGTTGCGCCTCCGCGAGCACCTTGGCCCGGAACTTCGGCGGCAGGTCGCCGGGAGTCAGCAGATCGACGTCAACGCCGAGCAGCGATTTCAGTTCTTCTTCCAAATCGCCCAAGTCCAACAACGTGGCACCGGGCAGCGCATCGACCAACAGGTCGAGGTCGCTGCCATCCCGGTCGGTGCCATGCAGCACCGAGCCGAAGACGCGCGGGTTCGCGGCGCGAAAGCGGCCTACCGCTTCACGCACTGCGCTTCGCTTCATGTCAAGCACAACAGACGGTCGCATGCGCATCCTTTCTTATCGAAACTCGTTGAGATGATATGCAATCAAGAATAGAATTTCAAGAACTATTTTCGAGAATCGCAATGCCTTGATTCCCGTGCCGCGCCTGTCATTTTCAGAAGGTGACTGCACGGAATATCAAGAGTCGGCTGCACAGTCTTTTCTGATCTGTGGTCGTCTCAGAAAACGGAATCTATGGTCACTCCCGTTTTTGCAACACCGATTTTGACGATAAGTTGGCTTGCTTGAATCTATCCGGCGTCTGAATGGG
>NZ_JBLKBZ010000058.1:0-3213 GCF_047530935.1 Enterobacter sp. 03-F-07-AD-ECC
ATATTAATTATATTTACTTAAAAAATGGGAATGCTGCGAGTGTATTATTAAAGGATAATGATATAGCAAATACGCAAAAAAAATCATTGCAATTCGATTTCATTAAAAAACATATAAAACATCAAACACCAGATTTGTTCTTCTCTGATGCAATAATATTTGTCGAGGGCATTACCGAGGAGAGGGTATTGAATTCATATATTGAGGATGACCCAGTTCTAAATAGAATGCATATTTCTGTTTTTAGAATTGATGGAGCACATGCGAAAGTATACGAAAAGCTAATTAACAAATTACAAATACCATCTTTGATTATTACTGATATAGATTTTAAAAAGGAGGCTAAGAAAAATGATAACAAGGCAGCTGAAATTACTGTGACTGTAGATGTTGCGGCGTTAGTAGAAGAACGCGCTGAGAAGGTTGAACAAATGGATGAGGAAGATGAAGAACTCGAGGATATGGATGAGGAAGTAGATGCGATAATTGGTCAAATCTCGGTGCTAACCGATGATTTAATAACTACAAACGCAACTTTGCGTCATTTTTTCAAAAATAAAAAGATTTCAGCAATCAATGATTTTTATGTTAAAGATAATTTAATGGTTGTATTTCAGAAGGATGGTGTTGCCATACCAAGAGAAAATCCCGAAGTCATTTATTATGCTACCAGTTTTGAAGAAGCATTAATTTTAAAAAATTACGATAATGAATTGCTCTTGGATATTCTTAAAAAAGTTATAAAAAAAGAAGTTTTAAATATACTTGGTGATGCAAATGATGCTTGTAATATAGCTCATAATTCAAGGGATCTACAGAAGCTACTAACCCGCAAAAAAAGTAGTTTTTCTAATAGCCTTATTTTTTCTTTGGTTACAATAAATCAAAATAAACCTGAACTACCTGATTATATTTTAAAGGGATTTGAGTGGCTAACGTTAAAATTAAAAAGAGAAGGCGTAGCGTATGAACTTTGAACTTGATAAACAACAAGCAGAAATCGAAAAAAAAGTCGAGGCCGAACTTTTTAAACTTATAAATGATGCTGAATCTTTCTATTTCATATCAGGCGCAGGTTCAGGAAAAACGCATGCTCTTATTTCTGGTGTAAATAGATTTATAAAGGATAATTACTCGCAGTTAATACTAAATGGTCAAAAAGTACTATGTATTACATTTACCAATAATGCTGCAGATGAAATAAAACATAGGTTGGGCGATAATGATTTAGTGATAACATCTACGATTCATTCATATATTTGGGATGTTGTTAAATATCATATGGATTTATTGCTTGATGAACATGTTATATATTTAAGTGAAGAAATTGCAAGAATTCATAACGACATTTTCAAATTTGAATCGAGCAATAAAACTGTATTAAAGGTAAGGTGTTTGGAAGAGTCTAAATTGAATGCAATTATAGATTGCATTCTTGAGGATAAAAGTAAGTTTTATGAGTCTCTGAAATCAGCCTCAAAATTCTGGGTATATTTAGAATCAATCACTGAAGAAGATGTTTACAATTATCTAAAAGGAAATTATCAAGAATTATCGACTGTTTTTAAAAAGTTAGTGAGATCTCAAGAGTTTAAACGGTGTATATGTAAGATAGAAGAAAAAGATACCCAGTACAGTACAATAAAATATTTCAATACAAAAAATATCGAGGTTTTATATAAAAATATTATTGGGCATAACACATTGCTAGTTTATGCGTCACGGTTGCTTTCAAAATACACATTACTTTCAAAATGTATCATCGACTCTCATCCACTTGTTTTCATTGATGAGTATCAAGATACAGATGAAGGTATTATAAATTTATTTTTAGGTGCATACGAAATCTCAAGAAAAGAGAATAAGAAACTATGCTTAGGTTTCTTTGGTGATCCTATGCAGACTATTTATAAGGAAAGTGTACATAAAGAATCAGAAAGTCTAAAAATACTTGTTAAGAATATTAATCGCAGGTCTCATCAAAATATAGTTTCATGCATTAATAAAATTAGGGGAGGAGGTCAATATATTAATCAACAACCTATAAAAATATATAATGACCACTCCTCTCCATCACTAATTATCGAGAAAGAAGAAAATTACACAAACGATTATTTGTCATCTGTAATTATTGAGCACAAAAACGAATGGGGCATAAGTGACACTTCTAAGCTTGCATGTCTAGTACTCAAAAATGAAATGCTGTCTCAGCTTTTTGGTTTTGAAATCCTTTTTACTAAAATGCTAAATATTTATCAAGCAGAACATGTAAAAGGATTTGAAATGATTGGGGCAGAGTTTTTATTTAAAGAAACAAGGTATGCAGGTCCTTTGCCAGCTCTCCTCCATGATTTGTTAATGCCCCTCTATCTCTTAAAGAGAAAAGCGGAGTTTTCAGTGTCAGATTTTTTTAATCAAAAAGAAATCCAATGTCATACTTTGTCGGGTATATTAAATACTCTAAAAGTCATAGAGTCGTTAAAAATTAAAAACTTAACTGACTTAGTATGTCAAATGTCAAATTTATATGAAACACAAAGCTCAGAAGTTAAAATAATTCTTGGTTATAATTTTGAAATTGTTACGCATGATGTAGAACACTTGAAAATGGAAATTATTGAGAGATGTAGGCTCAAAGATACTTTAAAGCTACCGTCATTATTAGATGAGTTATTTGAGATCGATATTGAACAATTCTTTTTATGGTTAGACTTTATTTATCAAGACTATACAGGGGAATTGGTTTCATACTTAACATGCCACGCTTCGAAGGGACTTGAATTTGATAATGTTATAATATTTCTTTCAGATTCTTTCAATAGAAAAGAAGGATATTTCTCAAACCTTTTAAATTCTGACATGAATTCACATTTAGAACCTCTTTTAGAATCTGCAAGAAGGTTGTTGTATGTGTCAAGTTCCAGAGCGATTAAAAATCTTAAAATATATCTATTCACTGACAAAAAAATAGATAAATCGAAAGTAGAATATTTGTTCCGACATAATGCTTAATTAATAGTCACTTTAAGTGTTAAATTAGAAGCCATGGACGGCTTAAAGAGATTTTAACAGGGTCGATTTTGTAATGTTGTTTAATTTTTTAATTTGAAGGTGAATTGCTAGAGATAATAAATATTAAAGATGGCTTTTATCAATTCTTCGTTAAGCATGCATATTTAAATCACATAGGAAATCTTTTGTTCAGTGTTAAAT
>NZ_JBLKBZ010000059.1:0-2797 GCF_047530935.1 Enterobacter sp. 03-F-07-AD-ECC
TCCCCTGGGCGAAATGCGCCTGGTAAGCAGAGTTTTTGAAATGTAAGGCCTTTGAATAAGACAAAAGGCTGCCTCATCGCTAACTTTGCAACAGTGCCAATGTGGGCGTCTGGTGTTGTAGAAGTTCAGATATCGGGCGATGCCAGCGCGTGCCTCGGACACAGTCTTGTAGGCATGGAGGTAGACTTCCTCGTATTTGATCGAACGCCAGAGCCGCTCGACGAAGACATTGTCTCGCCACGCACCCTTGCCATCCATCGAGATGGCAATCTGTGACCTCTTCAGCACGGCGGTGAAGTCGATGGAGGTGAACTGCGATCCCTGGTCGGTATTGAAGATTTCCGGCCTGCCATGACGGGCAAGTGCCTCCTCCACCGCCTCGATGCAGAAGGCTGCTTCCATCGTGATCGACAACCGCCATGACAAGACCTTCCGGCTGAACCAGTCCACGACGGCGCACAGATAGACAAATCCCCGCGCCATGGGGATGTAGGTCAGGTCCATTGCCCACACCTGATTGGGCCGGGTGACTGCCAGCTTTCGTATGTGCCCTGGCGCTGGTTTCGAGGTGTTCGGGCGGCGGTAGATCGCCTTGATGCCCATCTTCTTCATCAGCGTGGCGACGTGTCGCCGCCCGGTCTCCAGACCTTCTCCTCTCAAGAGCCCTTGCAACATCCGACTTCCGGCAAAGGGGTAGTCGAGATGCAATTCGTCAATCCGGCGCATAAGGGCCAGATCGCCGTCAGACACCGGACGAGGCAGATAGTAGACGCTGCCACGGCTGAAGCCGAGAAGCTTCGCCTGGCGCACGACGGATAGCTTGTGCTCGCGGTCGATCATTTCTTTCCGCCCAGCAATCCCGCCTTGCCGAGCGCACCGGATAAAAAATCGTTCTCCAGTGTCAGTTCGCCGATTTTCGCGTGCAGCGTTTTGACATCGATGGTCGGACCCGACGGCTCCGCTTTCGTTTCATCGCCGAACACACCTGTCGCCCCCTCAAGGAGCTGGTCTTTCCATTGCTTGATCTGGTTGGCGTGCACATCGAACTGCTGGGACAACTCCACCAGCGTCTGCTCACCTCGGATGGCGGCAAGTGCCACCTTCGCCTTGAAAGCCGGGCTATGGTTCCGGCGCGGTCGTCTCGTCATGGTCTCTCCTGTTCCCGGCATCTAAGCCGAAGTCAGGCAGAAACTCCACTTATCCCCGCTGTGCAGATTTCCCGAGCCAGCTCTAAGGCGATCAGGTGCGCTGATCGAGTCTGTCGAGCACCATCGCTGCAAGTTCATCGCTGGTGTGTGCACCACTATCGAGAACACGGGTTGTGGACGGAAGCCGTTCCCTTGCGGCCAAGCATCGGGCGACATTCGCTAATCGCCACTCTCGAATCTCCGCATTCCGATTCGGGTCAGGATGCATGGTCTGGTTCGAGATCCGGTGACGCAATAGGTCCTCGTTAAGCATCAGAAAGATGTGCAGCAGCTGATCGTCGATCTGCCTTAACCCGTCGAGTATCTCAGTCAGATAGTCCGGGTGCACGAGCGTCATTGGGATGATGATGTCCTGCGAGTAATTCCTGCGAATCTCGCTGACCGCAGCGATCGTAAGTCCCCTCCACAAGGGGAGATCCTGATAGTCTCCGCTCGCTGGTATGGGGACCGTTTCTTTCACCACGAACCCGATTTCCTCAGGGTCAAAGATCAGCGATTTCGGACGCCGATCGCGCAGCCGCTCAGCGAGAGTCGTCTTTCCGGCGCCGAAAGGTCCGTTGATCCAGATTATCATTGTCGACGGCCTCTAACCGGAAGGCTCGCAAGAGCGCTGGGCGGCTTCGTGTGCTGGCACGATCGGAGTGGCTCCGAAGTGCTTCTCAAGATAGGTGACGCCGAACGTCACGATGTCCTGCGCGTCGAACAGGTAGCACTGAGCAAAGCCCACGACACCTTCTCGATGGCGACCGAGCTTCACGTAAGCATTTGCTATAGTTTCGACCGCATCCGGCTTTCCTTCGATAGCAAAGCAATCGAGAATGCCGTTTGAATCGTATTCTGATGCCGTTTTCCAGGCGACTTCACCGTTTCTTCCAAGCATCGGCATCTCATACGTCACCCATCGTTTGTTGGGGATATCCGCAACCGCCTCGGCGTAGTGCAATGCGGTAACGGAGTTTAGCGGCGCACCCAACAGCAGGGCCTTCCCGCCAAGGCGGACGAACCGCTCGACGGGCGACCCTTCCCCCAAGGCGTGACCGAGTTCGTGAGGCTCCGTCAGCGTTTCAGCTAGCGGACCAACCGCGACCATCGATGCATCGGGGTGCGCGCTGCGCCGCGCGCCGGGGGCTTGAACCAGAAATTGATTCAGCAGGCCGAACCCACGGTAAGTCCCGGCCGTTGCGGGATCGAACGGCGGCCAGGTACGGCGGGCTTTGTCATCCAACCGAGCGCCATTCAGAGTCTCCTCGTAGGGTGATCGGTCCCACGACGCGTATCCCATCACAGTGCCAGTCGGCCCAACCGCGGAGCGTAACGCGGCAACGACCGTCTCCGCTCCTCCTTCGACCGGACCAATCGCTTTAAGTGAGGCATGCACCATCAACAGGTCACCGGTTTGGACTCCTAATTTTCGAATTGCCTCCGTTATTGCCTTCCGCGTATGCATCGCGATATCTCCTCTAAACTGCAAAACACTATACCTATCGAGAGGCACTGTTGCAAATAGTCGGTGGTGATAAACTTATCATCCCCTTTTGCTGATGGAGCTGCACATGAACCCATTCAAAGGCCGGCATTTTCAGCGTGAC